>CAKZWP010000115.1:0-20613 GCA_937921845.1 uncultured Sulfurovum sp. | reverse complement strand
AATAAACTTTTCTACAACAGTGTGTTTTCCGCTCCCAAGTTTTCCCATTGCATAAAGATTGTAACCCTCTTTCTTTATACCGATACCAAAACTAATGGCTTTGAGCGCTCTACTCTGCCCTATAATTTCATCAAGCTCTTCCAGATCTGCAGTAGTGTTAAAGTCAAATATCTCTAAATCACAATAATTATAGAGTTTATCGACACTAAGTGGCTTTTTCATACAGAACCTCCAAATTCAGGGCAACTATCAATAATATCTTTTAACGCATGATATTCCATTTTATGTGCTTTGGCTACAGCTTCTTCTGTTACAAATCCACCTGCAACATTCACTCCGCTATAGATAGCAGTATCTTCTAAACTGGCATTCTGCCATCCCATATCTGCGATCCTCTTGACATAAGGTATCGTTGCATTTGCCAATGCATATGTTGCAGTTACAGGATAGTCTCCCGGGATATTTGCAACACAGTAGTGTATCACACCATCCACTTCAAATACAGGATCATCATGGGTTGTGGGTTTGGAAGTTTCTATACATCCTCCCTGATCGATAGCAACATCCACCAAAACCGTTCCTTTTTTACAAAGAGAAAGCATCTCCCTAGTGATCAAGTGTGGTGCTTTCTCACCTGTGATATAAACTGCACCTATAACGATATCAACTATAGGTAAGATCTTTTCCATATTGTAAGCGTTAGAATAGAGTGTTGAAAAATTTGTCGGCATCATATCTTCAAGTGCAGTCATTGTCCTTGGATTTCTTCCCATAATAACGACATCAGCACCCATTCCAGATGCAACTTTAGCTGCATTTTTAGCCACTGTTCCACTTCCTATAACCAATACTTTAGCTGGCAACACACCAGTTGAACCGCCTATCAACACACCTCTTCCATGGTTATGCGCGGAGAGGAAATAACCTGCGACCATCGGTGCAACTTTACCCGCTATTTCGCTCATAGGTTCAAGTAGAGGTACTCTTCCTCCATCTTGTACTGTTTCATATGCTATGGCTGTCACTTCTTTTTCTTTAAGTATCTCAGTCAGCTCTCTGAGAGGAGCAAGATGAAGGTAGGTAAAAAGTATTTGCCCTGGTTTTAAAAGATCATACTCCTGTGGTTGAGGCTCTTTAACTTTTAAGATCATTTCACAGGCGTTATATATCTCTTTAGGACTTTGAAGGATCATTGCACCGGCTTCAATATAGTCATCATTAGAAAAGCCGCTTTTTTCTCCGGCATCTTTCTCTATATAGACTTTATGTCCGCCTTGAACAAGTACTCTAACACCAGAGGGAATAATACCAACCCTATATTCCTTACTTTTTATCTCTTTTGGAATACCGATTTTCATTTGAAAATATCCTTTTAGTTAAGTAAATCCCCATAAAAATTTCTCATACAGAAGACTCTTACATTGAAGAGAAATCATAGTTTTATGATACTATTCTTTAATCCTCTAGTCCAACTTTAGTTCTTGCTATAGGATTCACTTTTAATCTTTCAACAGGTATAGGTCTTGCACTTTTTTCGCATATACCGAATGTTCCATTTTTTATTTTTCCAAGCGCGTGAATAGTCTCTTTAAGTTCATGTTCCTGTTGATGTAAAATAGTATTATCTTGGTCGCTCAGACTGTGAAGAGATGCAAGATCTTCCATATCATTGATCCCATCATCACTGCCCACAAAGTCCAACTCTGATCGAAGCTGTTCTATGTTGTCTTCGATATGGACTAATTTCTCTTTTAACATCTTTTCAAATTCATTAAAATCCAGGTCATCTCTTTTTTTCATAATTCGTTCCTTTTCCTATTTCATCCAACATTATGATACATACACTAAGATATCATTAGATGACTCTCTTAATATATATGTCGCCACACTTCCCAGTAATGCATTAACCCCTGCCGTACCTCGAGAACCTACAACAACAAGATCATATGAACCATCTTTTATATGGTTGATCAGTGCTTCCTTGGTATAGAATTCTCCATCAATGACTTCACCTTTTTTGACAGAAACAGCTTTCATAAACTCTTTTAAATCTTTTTTAGCACAAGATTTTGCGACATCATTATACTGTGAAAGGTCACGCCCGGCTACAGCATAAGGGCCTTCCATATAAATCGTTTCAAAAGCATGAACTATATTTATTTTGGCCGTAGGGAAAACATTCTTCGCAAATAAAACACTCTGTTTCGATTGCATTCCAAAATCTGTTGGCGCTAAGATATTTTTATAAGGTTTTTGTGCACTATTATTAACGATCAGAACAGGTAAATGACTCTTATGTGCTACTTTTTGTGCTGTAGTACCTACAAAACCTTTTCTACCTTTTGCCCTGCTATGTCTACCTATAACAATCATATCCGCCTGATTTAATTTTGATTCATAAAGTATGATATCATCTGCATTACCTTCTTTCACGAAGATAAAACAGGATACTTTTGTATCTTTGTTCAATGTTTTTAACTTTTTTTCTATTTGCTTTGTGATACCTTCTTTGTCAATACCTATCTCTTTAGAACCAAAATAACTTGGTACTGCGAACCAAGGTGTACGTACTGCATGAACGACAAACAGATTAGCTTTATGTTCATTGGCTAAAGCTAATGCTCTTTTTAAAACATCATTTGATTTCTCAAAAACATCTAACCCTACAACAATTCTTTTTAGCTTCTTCATCATCTACCTGCCTTTTTTTTTAAATTTAGATTCTTTACTTACTGTATATTTATATTCTACTATTAAAAAACTTAATATCATAACTCTTATATATTAATGAAAATGTCAAAATAAAGAGAGTAAAATATATCACTTATGGTATAAATATGTACTATCAATTAGTCATAAAAAAGGTTGAGCATCCATTTTCATACAAAAAATATTGAACAGACATTCTCAATTTTAAATACAAACACTTCTGGCTTAACAAGAGATGAAGTCAATAAACGGCAAGAGATCTATGGACTGAATATCCTTCCTTCAAAACCTGACATGACACTTTTTACACACTTCTTACAACAGTTTAAAAGTCCGATCATCTATGTCTTGCTCATAGCAACATTGATGGCACTCATCATTCAAGAGCATACAGATGCGGGTTTTATACTGCTTGTTTTACTACTTAATTCAGTGATTGGGACATATCAAGAGTATTCTGCATCTCAAAAAGCAAAACTTCTTCAAAATCTTATCAAAACCAATGCCATGGTGGTTCGGGATGGCACCATACAAGAAATAGATAGCCGACATATCGTTACCGGGGATATGTTGATCTTTGAACCGGGTACGAAGGTCGCAGCTGATGTCAGGATGACTGAAACCAAAAACCTTATGGTAGATGAATCACTACTGACAGGTGAATCCATTGATGTCAACAAGGATGCACTTTTTTTAAGTGATAATTCTGATCTTTTGCTTCCAGAAAGAAAGAACATGCTCTTTGCAGGGACTTATATTTCCAGTGGTAGAGGCTTGGGTGTTGTCTCAGCTATAGGAAAAGAGACAGAAGCTGGAAAGATCGCACAGTTGCTTAGTAAAAAAAGTAAAGCCAAGATACCTTTGGTTGAAAAAATGGAGAAGCTTACTTTTACTATCTCTATAGTTATTGCAGTGATGGTTGTTCTACTTTTTGCGATAGGTTTTCTCAAAGGAATGGAGTTTTACGCACTCTTCCTTTTTTCTGTAGCTCTTGCTGTCTCCACTATACCCGAAGGTCTTCCTGTTGCCATTACTGTCTCTTTGACATCCGCTTCTTTAGCTATGTCCAAAAAAAATGTCATTATACGAAAACTGGCTGCTATTGAGGGACTTGGAGCATGTACCCTTATAGCCAGTGATAAAACGGGAACATTGACCCAAAACAGGCTAAGTGTCGAATACTTCATATCACCAACTCAGGTCTACGATACCAATACACTCAATGAAGCCCATGATAAAGTCTATCTGGCTTCCATTCTCTGTAACGAAATGCATTATGAAACATCCAAAGAAGGTGGTGTTGATTTTTTTGGAGATGAAGTAGATATTGCATTGGCACAGTTTGCTGAAAATGCAGATGAATCTTATCTGACAAATTCAAAATTTTACAGAAAAATAGATGAGATACCTTATGAACCTGTCAATAGGTTTTCTGCAGTAATGATGGAACTTGATGACAAGATCTATCAGTTTAGTAAAGGCTCCCCAGAAACTGTACTTATGCATTGTGATGTAACAGAAGAAGAGAAAAAAGATATCTTGGCAGATGTGGATGATTGGGCAAGCAAAGGATACAGAACTATTGCATTGGCGCATAAAGAGTCTGTAGATGAATCAACGATCAATCTTAAGAATTTTAACTATCTTGGTTTTGTTGCCATTATCGATCCTGTTAGAGAAGAGAGTCCCGATGCTATAAAAAAAGCACAAGATGCCGGTATTAAAGTGGTCATGGTAACTGGTGATCATCCCAACACAGCACTTTCCATTTCACAAGAGCTTGGCATTGCATCATCAGTTGAAGAAGTGATGAGTGAAAAGGAGTTACTGGCATGGGAAGAGAGTGGAGCTAAAGCAGAGGTACTGAAAGATAAAACGGTTTTTTCCCGTGTCACACCAGCACAAAAGATGAAGATCGTTATGGCATATCAAACCCTTGGACACTATGTTGCAGTGACAGGAGATGGGGTAAACGATGCCCCTGCTCTTAGACATGCAAATATCGGTGTAGCTATGGGTAAGAGTGGTACAGATATCGCCAAAGCATCCAGTGACCTAATATTGACTGATGACAACTTCGCTTCCATTGTCAATGGTATAGAAGAAGGAAGACGGGCACATGATAACATCAGAAAAGTCATCTACCTGCTCATATCTACAGGCTTTGCAGAGTTGATCTTAGTAATGCTTTCTTTTATCACAGGAATGCCTTTACCCCTGCTTCCGGTACAACTCTTATGGCTAAATCTTGTTACCAATGGGATACAAGACGTAATGCTGGGGCTTGAGAAAGCAGAACCAGGACTCTTAAAAAGAAAACCAAGATCGCCTCAGGAACCTATATTTAACAGACTTATGCTTAGACGTATCGTAGTAGGTGGTCTCTATATCGGTGTTGTCTCTTTTGGTCTTTTCTACTTTTTACTGGAATCGGGAGAAAGTGTAGAGAGTGCAAGGAATATCACACTGCTTCTGATGGTACTCTTTGAAAATGTGCATGTATTTAATTCCAGAACAGAGATCAATTACTTGCATAAGATTGGCTATAGAAGCAGTATATTTTTGATTCTACTGGTCATCTTTACACAGCTTTTACATATTGCCTGTATGCATATTCCTTTTATGCAGAACGTACTTTCTACGCAACCTGTCTCTTTTGATTTATGGTTGGAACTTGCCATTATTGCGATTGGTTTGGTAGTTGTGATGGAAGCAGATAAATGGTTGACATTCAGAAGAGTAAAAAGTAGTATATAATACAGATGATATTTTGGTTTAAAGACGATGAAAGGATCAGAGTTAATGAAGCGAGGTAACAGTATGAGAATCGTAATCATAGGTGGTGGAATAGCTGCAGTGTATTTGGCTAACCGTATCAAGAAACTTGCATCAGATATAGATGTACTGATCGTATCTGAAGAAGCCTATTCTCCTTATGACAGGATACACCTTTGTGCACTGGTCGATAAAAGTGAAACGATAGAAGATATCTCCCTGCCTGTTGACCCTGGAGTTCAAATAGCACTGAATGAAAAAATACTATCTATAGATAAAAAATCAAAAAGAATATTTTCAGAGCACTCCGTTTTCTCTTATGACAAACTCATCATTGCCACAGGCTCCGTTCCCCAAACACTTTTTGACATCACTACACTCAAAAATGCTGCTGTTTTTAGGAATGCCAATGATTGTAAAAAAATAAGTGAAGGTATTGGTGACAGAGAAGTAGTCATCGTAGGTTCAGGTCCCATAGGATTAGAACTTATGGAAGCTTTAAATAAGATGCCAAGTGTTAGACATATCACACTGTTAGTACGCAGTGATTCTCTTTATGACAAAATGCTTTCAGCAGAATCAAAAAAAGTAATGGAGACTTGTTATTTTAAAAATGGAAAGATAACAATCTCATATGAAGATGAGATTGTTGAAAAACAAATTAACAATGATGAAATAACCCTTTTAAAAACAAAAAAACGAGAGATAAAGAACCCCTTTTTGATTTTTGGTATAGGGATCAAACCTAATATTGATTTTGCAAGAGAAACCATTGCATGTGATAAAGGTATTCTCACCAATTGTAAAATGCAAACAGAAGATAAAGATATCTACGCTGTAGGTGAAGCGGCACAAGTGAAAGATATCGATTTCATAGCAGGTCATGTCAAAGAGTGTACACTTCAGGCAGATGTTGCCATCGCAAATATATTGGGATTAGAAGAGAAAGAATTTCGCCTCGAAGTTATGATCGATATGCTAAAAATTAACGATTTTAATCTTATAGAAGTAAGATCCCCTTACTACTCACAAAATTTTGAAAAGATCTTGATCACTTCGGACAAAGATCACCGTATAGATGAGTATTTTGTAGAAAATGACAAACTGACACGCTTCATCGGTATCAACTCTAATGTAGATATAGGGTATATAGAATCACTCATGCAAGAGTCGCAAAATATCGATCCTTCTTATCTATACCAAAATAGACTCATAGGTGAAAGAGGTAGACTGATCTGTTCTTGTGAGCATGTTTACAATCAAGATATTGTAGATACTGTGGTCACTTATGGTTTAGAGAACCTGTTGGAGTATGGAAAGTTCTCTCAGGCAGGTAGAGTATGTGGTAAATGTAAAAAAATGGTTGCCGATGTGATCAAAGATTCACAGCATCTCATTGATCCGAATTTGCCTAAGAAAAGCGCTGAAGATATCGAAAGAGAAAAAGAGATCGCTTTGGCTAAAAAGCGTATCGATAAATATAATCGGCTTCATCCCCAAAACCAACTCGATTCTGAACAGCTCTCTTCTTCTTTAGATGCATTTGACATCACTACCAAAGAGGTCAATAGCTGGATATCCATGGTCACAGCCACCATGCAACTTCATCCCGAATTTGAAGGGGTCATTAAAGATGGCATCGACAATTTAAACCGGCTGCCGATCATTTGGCTTGAACTGGCAGACTGTTCAGGAAATTCCGAAGCATTTATCAAATCTTCCCATCCTGGGATTGCAGATTTGATCTTTGATTATATTTCACTTGATTATCATGAACTTTTGATGTCTGCAAGCGGAGATCAAAGTGAGAGTGTTTTAGAAAATATCATTAAAGAGCAAAAAGGGTCATACGTACTTATAGTCGAGGGAGCTATCCCTATGGCGATGGAGGGTAAATATCTTCGCATAGGACCCAAAGGTGAAACGGGCCTTGAAATGCTGCAAAAATGTGCCAAAGATGCCGCATTAATCATCTCTGTAGGGAGTTGTGCCCTTGATGGTGGAGTGGTTGCTGCAGCACCAAATCCTACAGGTGCAGTAGGTGTGTCTGAAGCTCTTGGCAGAAATGATATCATCAACCTCCCTGGCTGTCCTGTTAATCCTATCAATATCGTAGGAACCCTACTCTCTTATTTGATGTTTGAAGAGTTACCGGCACTTGATCAGTTCAATCGACCACTTTGGGCATATGAAGGTAGAATACATGACAACTGTGAAAGAAGAGGACATTATGAACTTGGAGAATTTGTCCAGGAGTGGGGAGATGAAGGTGCACAAAAAGGATGGTGCCTTTTTGAAATGGGATGTAAAGGTCCCTACACCCATGCCAACTGTCCTACCATGAAATTTAACCAAGGTACAAGCTGGCCTGTTCAGGCTGGTCATGGGTGCATGGGATGTGTAGAGATGGGATTCTTTGACAAATATGCCAATGAAAGAAAAATAGATGAGAAAAAGATGGATGAGCAAGAAATAGACGAGGGAAAAAGATGAAGAAAATAGTCATAGATCCTATCACAAGAATTGAAGGCCATTTACGTGCTGAAGTCGAAATAGATGAAGAAGGTATCGTAAAAGAAGCTTATGTCAGCGGTCAGCTTTTTCGAGGTATTGAGATGATTTTAAAAGACAGAGATCCAAGAGATGCCGGTTTATTGGCAGGCAGGATCTGTGGGGTTTGTACCAATTCACATTTTAGAGGTGCGGTCAGTACCGTTGAAGATGCTTACGGCATCGTTGCGCCTAAAAATGCTGAGATTATTAGAGATCTCATGTCATTGGCACTTTTTATTCAAGATCATGTGACACATTTTTACCACCTTCATCTTTTGGATTTTGTAGATGTCACAAAAGCATTGGATGCAGATGTAAAGATGACTAGTAAAACAGGACATCTATACTCTCCCAGACCCTATAAGAACTCCCATGCACGCTATGTTTATGTAAAAGAGAAATTGGCAAAGTTTGTGAACTCGGGAAGACTCGGTCCTTTTTCTAATGGGTATTGGGGTCATAGTGATTATAAACTGACACCTGAAGAAAATTTGCTGCTACTTTCACATTATCTTGAGGCATTGAAATTTCAAACAGATATTTCAAAAGCCATTGCCATCTTTGGTGCAAAAACACCACATCCTCAGACTATAGTGGTTGGTGGTGTAACCTCTGTAGCTGACATGTTAAACCCTCAAAGGTTAAATGAATTTATATTTATTCTCAAAGAAGCCAAAGGATTTATAGACCGTGCCTACATACCCGATATGAAACTCTTGGCAACTGCCTACAAAGATGAGATAAAAGCTGGTTCTGGTAGAAGCATCGGAAATTTCTTAAGTGTTGGTGGATACTGCTTTGATGATGCACATCTACTTTTTGAGAATGGTGTCATTTATGGTCATGACTTTGAAAATATAGAAAGTTTTGATGAACATAAGATCACTGAAGAGGTAGAGAGAGCATGGTACAAAGATGATAAACCTTACTACACTGACCTGAATGAAGATGGTACACTTAAAACTGCCAGAGCAGATGACAAATACTCTTGGATCAAAGCCCCAAGATATGATGGGAAAACGATGGAATCCGGACCACTTGCAAGGGTATTGATCTCCTATAAACAGGGAAATCGCTTTATCAAGCCATTTGTGGACGAATTTTTGACATTTTGTGATTTGGAACTTTTAGATCTCTCTTCCACTGTAGGAAGAAATGCCGCCAGAGCCATAGAAACTGCGTATATCTCTGAATATATCTTCAAGTTTATCAACAGACTGGTTGAGAACATTAAATATTATGATACAGATACCTGGACAGAATATGCATTTGAGAACTTGCCTAAAGAGGCAAAAGGGAGAATATTTTTTGAGGTACCAAGAGGTGTTTTATCACATTTTATCAATATCGAAGATCAAAAGATCAAAAATTATCAAGTGATAGCACCAACTACTTGGAATGCCTCACCCAAAGACAGTAAAGATCAAAGAGGTCCATATGAAGAAGCCCTTATAGGCATCAAACTTGATGACCCTTCACAACCGCTTGAGGTCTTAAAAGTATTACACTCTTTTGATCCCTGTCTTGCATGTGCTGTACATGTCATCGATATAAAAGGTAAAGATCTTGGAGAGTATAAGATGAATGCCAGTTGTTAATGTGATACCTTCTATTTTAGGTTTGCTAGGCATCTACTCCTCATCTACCTTTCCCCGCAAGCGTTTCTTGCCGGCATGCTTTTTCTTTGATTTCAATCGTCGATTGACAGAACCTTTCGTCGGCTTGGTCGCAATACGCTTTTTTTGAACGACATTAACACTTTTGATAAGCTCTGTCAAACGTTTAAGCGCCTCATCTCTATTCTGATCTTGGCTGCGATGCTGTTGTGATTTGATGACGATGATACCCTCTTTGGTAATGCGCTTATCCTTAAGCGAGAGAAGCTTCTCCTTGTAAAAATCCGGCAGTGACGAAGCATCTATATCAAAACGCAGGTGGATCGCTACAGAAGTTTTGTTGACCTTCTGACCACCGGAACCCTGTGCGCGGATTGCTTCAAAGGTGATTTCATTCTCGTCCAGAGAAACATTGTTTGAAATGTTTAGCACAGGAACTCATTTTTAAACCAAGCCAACTCATCCAACTCTTCCCATGGATACTCTGCATATCCGATCTGTCCTTTCGCAGCGATATCGGCATACAAGAAACGCTCTTTACTTGGACGATCCAGACCAAACTTCTGTGTGATCCATCTAGGAGTAAGAGGAAACTTCTCCGCAATGATCTGTGACAGTTCCTCATCTTTCATCTTTGTTAGACCTGTATGCTGTGTATCGACTGTAACTGAAGACGGTCTTGTTTCAGCGATCACATAAGAGAGCTGTATGAGTGCCTTTTCAGCCAGCCCTGCTGCAACGATGTGTTTGGCTAACCATCTTGCCGCATACAATGCTGTACGATCTACTTTAGTATAATCTTTAGAACTTTGCGATCCACCACCTATAGGTGCATAGCCACCATAGGTATCACACACAACTTTTCTGCCTGTTAAACCCGAATCTGCGATAGGTGAATGTTGAACAAACCTACCTGTATTATTGATATAAAACGTTATCTTATTCTCATCAAAGTGACCTGTTTCAAATTTCACGTTCTCTTTTATAATCTCTTTGACCAACCTCTTCACTTCTTCTTGTTCTACATCTTTATTATGTGAAATTGCCACAATGATCTTTGCGATACTTTGAGGCTTACAGTGATCAAAATTTTCTTTAGTACCGTAATCCATCACAACTTCTGTTTTCATATCTACACCAAAAGTCTCCGGATGTTTCAATGCATAGGCATAGAGTACATCTCTGATCTCTCTGGCATAGGAAAAAGCTATAGGCATATAGTCAGCTCTCTCAGAGCTTGCATACCCAAACATCATCCCTTGATCCCCTGCACCTATCTCATTATCTGTTTTGACCACGCCCATAGTAATATCTGGAGATTGTGTACTGACATAAGTATGTATCTCTGCTTCATCCGGGAAAAAGGTTTCACCTCTCTCAAAACCTGCTTCCGGATACCCTATCTGATTGAATGCTTTTTTGACGATCTCTTCATAAAAAGCATCATCAAGAGAAACTTTGGTTTTCACTTCACCACCTATAATGACATGCTTACCAGAGATAAACACTTCGGTGGCAATTTTAGAATCAGGATCAAGTTGTAATAGCGTATCCACGATAGAATCGGCAATAATATCGGCACATTTATCAGGGTGACCTGCGGAAACAGCTTCAGAAGCAAAAAGATACATCATATTTTCCTTTTTTTCTTATATAGATTATTTTAACGAAACTATACTTTAGTGAGTGTTTTCAACATTTCTCATCTATTGTTTCTACAAATAGTGCTTTATCTTCACTGTTATGAAAAATAAAAGTCACTTTCATACCCTTCTTCTCATCTAAAAAATTCTTAGCTACGCTATATGCTATACATGCAGCTTTTTCTTTGGGGTAACCATATATCCCAGTTGAGATTGCAGGGAAAGCGACCTCTTTACACCCAAGCTCTACAGCTACGTTGAGTGCGTTCTTGTAACATGATGCCAATAATTCACCACAACGCTCTCCACATTGATGATAGATCGGTCCTACTGTATGTATGACATACGTTGCTGGTAAATTTCCGCCATTTGTTGCCACTGCATCTCCTGTAGGTAAACCATCAGGGTATCGTTCTTTACGTACTTTTTTGCACGCTTCGAGGATTTCAGGTCCCCCTGCTCTATGTATAGCACCATCTACACCGCCACCACCTAAGAGTGAACTGTTTGCTGCATTTACAATAGCACAAACATTTTCTTTGGTAATATCACCGATTTTAATGAGTATACGCTCCATCATTTTGCCTTTAAAAAAGATTTATCCTATAATATCATAAAAGGAGAAGTGTATTATCATGGCAGAGATTGGGAAAAGCATTATCTTTATTGGCATCATAATCGTAATTATAGGGGTTGTCCTTCTATATAGTGACAGACTTCCCTTTAATCTTGGCAAACTCCCTGGTGATATCACCTATAAAAAAGAGAACTTCTCTTTTTACTTACCGATTACAACTTCGATCATCATCAGTATTGTTTTATCTCTTCTATTTTATCTCTTTGGTAAGTTTTTCAGATAATGAAACTTCTGATATCATAACAGTATAAGGAATATAAGGAAACCGATGGAAAATCTAACTATTCTAACCATACTTAAAGCTTCTGGTGGATTGGGTCTTTTTCTACTAGGAATGATTATTATGACAGAGGGGTTACGTTCCTTAGCTGGTAATACAATTAGAAATGCCTTAATGCGTTTTACCAAAAGTCCTTATTCCGGTGCAACAACAGGTGCGATTAGCACTGCACTACTACAATCTTCCAGTGCCACAACAGTCATGGCTGTCGGGTTTGTCGGTGCCGGATTCATGACCTTTCCCGAGTCACTAGGGATTATCTTTGGTGCCAATATAGGATCAACTATCACCGGATGGATGGTTGCATTGTTTGGATTCAAACTCAATCTTGGCACGATCATCCTGCCTGTGATTTTTCTTGGTGTGATAATGAAGATTTTTTTTCATGGTAAGATTGCTGCCTTTGGATATGCTTTGGCTGGTTTTGGTCTGATCTTTGTCGGAATTTCCATGATGCAGGATGCTATGAGCGGTTTTGAGGGGATCATCACTCCGGAATACCTGCCCTCAGATTCATGGTTAGGAAGATTGAAACTGGTTGCACTCGGTATCCTCTCGACACTCATCACTCAAGCTTCAAGTGCCGGTGTTGCCATAACCTTGACAGCACTTTATGCCAATGCGATCAACTTTGAACAGGCAGCAGCACTGGTCATCGGTATGGATGTCGGAACAACAGTGACTGCCCTAATGGCTTCGATCGGGGGGTCTGCAAATGTTCGCAGAACAGGATTCTCCCACGTTATCTACAATCTGTTTACTGGCGTGATGGCTCTCTTCCTGATTACACCCTATGTCCTTCTATGGGATACTTTGGCACCGGGTTCTATGATGCAAAATGCAGAAATAGCCCTTGTCGCTTTTCATACTTTTTTTAATATACTGGGTGTCCTGATCGTGCTACCATTTACCCATCATTTTGCACATCTAATAGAAAAGATCATCCCATCCAAAGAACCAATATTTACCGAGAAGCTAGATTTTAGACTGCTTGAAGAGCCACATTTGGCACTGGAAGTTGCTCGTATTTCTGCACAGGAAGAGTTCATCGCACTTCTACAGCATATCAATTTCATCATAGGAGATCTGAAATATGGTAAAAAATCCGATCTGACATTACTTCAATCAGCCTTAGATAAAACACATTACTATATTGATCAGATTAACCCAAAGCGGGAAAAAGATCCAAGATGGAAAGAATTGATATCATTGATACATATACTTGATCATGCACAACGCCTTCATGAACGTTGCGAAGAGGAAGAATATAGAGCCAGACTTGTACAAAAATCTCCAGATTTACACACTGAACATCAACATTTGATTACTAGCAACAATAAAATCATCAGTGCAATGTCTTCCAAAAGATTTTCCGATGCTAAAAACTATGCCAAGACTAACAAAAAACTCATCATTAAATCTATGGAGCCTTATAGAAATATGATAGCAGAGAAGATGGCTAAAGATGAAATCAATATACCAGTAGGAACGAGTAAGCTTGAAGCATCCAGATGGCTTATCCGGGTAAGTCATCATATAGCACGTATTACGTTTCATATGGAAAAAGCAGTTTTGTATACTGCAAAGTAATCATTGTAGGTATTCAACAACTATACTCTCTTTTATGTGATTCCAATAATTCATTTTCTATTAGCTTACGTTATATTTGTTAGTGCTATAATACAATTATTTAGAGGGGGGAATATGCCAAAATCACATAAGTTAGTTTATGCTCTTTATATACTTGTCTGGATCACCATGGCCATCAATCCGAAATACCCAGCAGATTGGCTTCTTGAAAATGTACTTGTATTTATTTTCTTCCCTTTTATCCTTTGGATGGATAAAAAACACAGCTACACTCTTTTAAGCATCATTTTTCTTCTTATATTTGCCAGTTTGCATTCTTTGGGATCACATTACACTTATTCAGAGATGGTACATTTTAATGCTCTCACAGAGTTTTTTGGCTTTGAGAGGAACCATTTTGACCGCTTAGTACACTTTCTCTTTGGCTTACTTACCTTTAGAATACTCTTTGAGATGATTATGCCAAATGTAAATACCGTTAAAACAGCCTTGGTTTTCAGCGTTACAATGATCCTTTCCATCTCAGCATTCTATGAAATACTTGAGTGGCTTGCTGTAATTATATTACAGCCTGATCTAGGTATGGCTTTTTTAGGAATACAGGGGGATATATGGGATGCACACAAGGACACCCTTTCTGCTATGATAGGTGCTTTGATCAACATCGCTTTTTACCGGAGCTATACAGAGTTATGGCTGTCAAAAAAAACATAATGCTCTTTACAGGCCCAATGCCTTTTTCTTGTATTTTAATACACGTCCATCATCATCTGCAAGATAGACAGAGCCTTTAGTATCAAAGGCTATCCCTTCCCAGGCACCTTTCTTCAATTTAATTCTTTGTACACTTTTCTTCTTATCAAGATCATATTTAATCAAAAGATTTTCTTTATCGCTCACCATATAAAGATATCCATCATGGTAGGTAAGTCCTGCAGTATCAGCAACATGGTGTTCTATAACATCAACGATCCGTGAAGGATAAGGCGTCAATTTAACCACGGCAATAAAAGATTTCTTTTTCTTGTTGGATTGCTTGGCAAGATAGACCGTATTGCCTACTTTTGCTATGCCTTCCACTCCGGATTTTTTATTAAATAGAGGCAATTTTTTTCCATCATAGATGCTATTCAAAATCACTTTCTTCTTTTCACCCGATTCTTTGTCAACAATCAACAGACCTTTATTTTCAAGAGCAAAAATCATCTGTGACTCTTCACATACGACACCTTCAAGATCATGCTTTCCTAACTTTGTTTTTTGAAGTATCTTGCCTTTTCGGTTGATCTTATAGTAAGACCCTTCATCATTGGCAACAACAATCGTATCATCACTGCTACAGTAACTTATCCCTGAAGCTTCTGGGATCTTAGCAATCACCTTTCCCTCTGGAGCAGCACAGGCACTAACCATTACTACAAAAGAAACCCATAAATAATATTTTATATATTGCACCCAAATTCCATTCCAAGTTTCAACAACTCTGCATTAATTTGGTATTTTTTGAAAGCAACTTCTTCTATCTTTTTATGATTGAATCCGCCATCATTATAACAGATGACAGAACTTTTATTACCATCAAGTAAACCATCAATCGCTTGTGTCACAAAGTTAAATGCCATAAGACGATCGTACACGGTAGGGTTCCCTCCACGCTGTATATGACCCAACACTGTTATCCGAGATTCTATACCTACCTCTTCCTCAAACCACTGAGCTACCTCTTCTGAATTTTTCAAAGATTCAGAGACAACAGCGATAAAATACTCTCTACCTTCTTTTATTTGTTTTTGAAAACATGCTTTGTAATTATCCAGTTCATAAGGTATCTCTGGTACCAGACACATCTCTGCTCCTGAAGTAAGTCCTGAGACAAGTGCCAGGTACCCACACTCTCTTCCCATCACTTCTATCACAAAAGCACGAGAAAATGAAGATGCTGTATCACGTATGGAGTCTATGGCATACCTAATGACATTTAGTGCTGTATCTACCCCTAAACAGTATTCTGTACCAGCAATATCATTGTCGATAGTAGCTGGAATACCCGCAAAGCTTATACCTTCACTCTCGTCACTCAGAACCTGCATCCCTTTAAAGGAACCATCTCCACCCAAAACCACCAAATACGTTATATCATGATACTTAAGATTCGTCAGTGCCTGTTTACGATATTCTTGTTCCATAAAGCGTTTTGAACGGGAGGAGTGTATCTTGGTGCCTCCTCGAGAGATGATACCTGCAACATCACTGTACCTAGCCTGATAGATCTCATTATCTATCAAGCCTTCAAAACCATTTTCTACGAAATACGGCATCAGTCCTTTTCCAATGCTGTATTCAACAAAACGTTTTAACGCAGCATTCATTCCAGAAACATCACCACCAGAACAGAGTATGGCTATATTTTTCATAGTCTACCTTTTGAAATTAATATGAAAAAATTATAGCATTAAAATGTATTCAAAGTAATTCAGTAAAAAAATATGTATAATATTCATATGAAGAATAAGTTCAAAGAGTACTCTGAAACATTAGAGCAAATAAAAGCAATTGTTAATGATCCTACCTATGAAGTTGCAGAGGAAGATAAAAACTTTATCTACTCCGATGAAGCTAGGGGCGTAAGACTTCAACTTGATTACCTCAAAGCAGAGGTCAAGATGAACAAGCAAGGTATTGACCATACTATTGTGGTGTTTGGCAGTGCCCGTATTGTTGAGTTTGATGTTGCTATGAAAGAGTTAAAAAAGATAGAAAAAGAGTTGGAGAATTCTCCTCATTCAGAGTCACTTCTTAGCGCACTTAAAAGAGCGGAAAGCATGGTACGGAAAAGTATTTACTATGATGAAGCCCGTAAATTTGGTCAATTGGTAGGAAAAAGTGGTAAAACCCCTGAAGATTGCCATGTCACCTTGATGACAGGAGGTGGACCAGGCATCATGGAAGCAGCAAACCGTGGTGCTTTAGATGTCGGTGCTAAATCTATAGGTCTTAACATCGAACTCTCCCATGAACAATTTCCCAACCCTTATATTAGCCCTGATCTCTGTTTCCAGTTTAGATATTTTGCCATGCGTAAACTACACTTCATGCAACGTGCCAAAGCACTAGTTGTCTTTCCTGGTGGCTTTGGTACCATGGATGAACTCTTCGAGATATTGACACTGATACAAACGATGAAAAGTCCTTCTATACCTATTGTTTTGCTTGGTAAAGAGTACTGGAACCGTGTGATTGACTTTGACTTTTTAAATGAAGAGGATGTTATTGAAACTAATGATCTTGATATGGTAACCTATGTGGATAATGCGGAAGAAGCATGGGAAGCAATTCTCAAATGGCATAAAAAAAACAAAACACCCCTCTTTTAAACACTCCCATAAAAGAAAAAGCACCATTACGCTATAATCGCGGCAATTATAATACATAGGAATAGAAGCTATGAGTGAAACAACAGAAAAAAAAGCAGTTTATAACCCAAAAGAAGTAGAAGACAACTACTACAAACTATGTGAAGAACGTGGTTACTTTGAGATAGATGGGAACAAAAGCATTCAAGAAGAGGGAAAAAATTTCTCTATCATGATGCCTCCTCCGAATGTTACAGGATCTCTGCATATCGGTCATGCACTTACATTTACATTACAAGATATTATTACTCGATATAAAAGAATGGATGGGTTTAAAACACTCTGGCAACCAGGTACTGACCATGCGGGTATCGCAACACAGAACATCGTTGAGAAACAGCTTTTAGCAGAAGGTACGACTAAAGAAGAACTCGGACGTGAGAAGTTTTTAGAACGTGCCTGGCTACAAAAAGAGACAAGCGGTGGGAACATAGTACATCAAATGAGAAAGCTGGGAGTTACACCTGCATGGAAACGTGAACGTTTCACTATGGATGAAGGACTCAAAGAGGCAGTAAAAGAAGCATTTGTCTCTCTTTACAATGAAGGGCACATCACTCAAAACAACTATATGGTCAACTGGTGTACACATGATGGTGCATTGTCTGACATTGAAGTAGAACATGATGAAGTCAATGGTAAATTCTACACGATGATATATAAATTTGCTGATGGATCAGGAGAGCTTGAAGTAGCTACAACAAGACCTGAAACTTACTTCGGAGATACCGCGATCATGGTGCACCCTGAAGACGAACGTTATACAGATATCGTAGGTAAAGAAGTACTTTTACCTCTTACAGACAGAACGATCAAAGTCATTACAGATGAACATGTAGATATGGAATTTGGTACGGGTGTCGTAAAAGTGACGCCTGCTCATGATCAAAATGACTACGCTGTAGGAAAAAGACATGACTTAGAATTCATTAAAGTCTTTGATGAAAAAGGAATCCTAAATGAGTATTGTGGAGAATTTGCAGGTTTAGAGCGTTTAGAGGCTCGTCCTGTCATCGTAAAAGCACTTGAGGAAGCTGGGTATATAGTAAAGATAGAAGAGCATATCCATCAAGTAGGACACTGTTACAGATGTAAGAACATCGTTGAACCGTTTATCTCTCAACAGTGGTTCTTAAGTGAGAAAATAGCAGAAAATTCTATAAAAGAGACTAAAAAACACAACAACTTTCACCCTGCTCACTGGATAAACTCTTATACGGCCTGGATGGATGAACTTCGTCCTTGGTGTATCTCACGTCAACTATGGTGGGGACACCGTATACCTGTGTTTACCTGTGATGACTGTGGACATCAATGGGCAGACAAATCAGACGAACCTGAAGCGTGTCCTAAATGTGCATTAAAAAAGATGACACAAGACCCTGATGTACTCGATACTTGGTTCTCTTCAGCCTTATGGGCAATGTCACCTTTAGGTTGGGGAAATAATGGAAAACTCTCTGAACTTTACAATGAGAGTGATATGGAAGACTTTTACCCGAATTCACTGCTCATTACTGGTTTTGACATCATGTTCTTCTGGGTAGCAAGAATGATGATGATGGGTGAACATTTTCAAGGAAAATTACCATTTAAAGATATCTACATGCATGCGCTTGTAAGAGATGAAACCGGTGCTAAGATGTCAAAATCAAAAGGTAATGTTATCGACCCTCTTGATATGGTAGAGGAACACTCAGCTGATATTATCAGATTTACTTTGGCGTACTTGGCTGTACAAGGTCGTGACATTAAACTTGGTGCAAAGAACTTGGAGCAGTTTAGAAACTTCACCAACAAGCTTTACAATGCAACAAACTACTTGCAACTCAATGTAGAGACTTTCCCAGAACTCAAAGATGTAGAAGTTAAAACACCACTTGGACGCTATATGCAAAGCCGCTTGAGTCTTGCCGTAGAGAAAATTCGTGCCTCTATTGAGTCTTATAAATTTGATGAGTCGGCTAAAACACTCTATAACTTTGTATGGAATGAGTTTTGTGACTGGGGTATTGAGTACTCAAAAGCAGACAGAGAGAGTATCGTAGAGCTTGGTGCTATCTTTAAAGAGACACTAAAAATGGTTTCTCCGTTTATGCCATTTATCTCTGATCATCTTTACCATAAACTTTCAGGCACAACTCTGGAAGATGGTGATTCGTTGATGGTAATGAATTTCCCTAAAGAGATCACAAGAGACGTGGAAGCTGAAAATATGTTTGCTATCATCGAAGAGTCTATCACTGCTCTGAGACGTGCTAAAGTAGTCATTGATATGGGTAACTCTAAGATAGAAAAAGCGTACATCAAACTAGATGTAAATATAGATACAGATATGGCTCGTCCATTTATACAAAAGTTGGCCAAAGTTGAAAACATTGAGTTTGTAGATGCGAAAGTAGCAGATTCTATTACTGATGTTTCTGATAATTTAGAAGTGTATCTACCAACAGGTGAGATAGATATGACTCCTATCATCAACAAACTGACTCGTCAAAAAGAAAAACTTGAAAAAGAGATACAAAAACTGGACGGTATGTTGAACAATGAAAAATTTGTTGCCAATGCCCCGGCAGAAGTACTTTCTACGAACAAACAGGCACTAGAAGATGCGCAAAATAAAATAGAAAAAGTAAGTGCAGAACTTGCAGGGTTTGGTGTATAATGACTCCTCTAGCACAAGAAGCATACAATGCATTACTCGCAAAAGAATACGATAAGGCTCTTGAGCTCTATACTGCTCTAGAACAACAAAAAGACCCTGTTTCTTACTACTATCTAGGTTTTCTATACTTTAGAGGCTATGGCGTAAATCAAGATGCTAAAAAAGCCTTTGACTACTATCTTGAATCTGCAACCAGAGAAGTACCTTTGGCACAATTTGAAGTAGCATTGATGCTAGAAAATGGTGAAGGCTGTGAAAAAAATGAATCAGAAGCTGCATTCTGGTACGAAGAAGCAGCTAAAAGAGGTAACATAGACGCCTTCAACAATCTAGGTGCTATGTTTAAAGAAGGTCGTGGGGTACACCAGGACTACAAAAAGGCTTTTATACTTTTCTCTAAAGCTGCACAAGCAGATAATGCAAAAGCACAGTTTAATCTAGGTGCATTGTATGATATGGGACTAGGTTGCAAAGAAGATAAAGAGAAAGCCATAGAGTGGTGTAGAAAAGCAGCCTACCAAGGACATGAAATGGCAAAAGGCATCATCAAACGTATGCAACAAGACGGACAGATCGTTTTTTAAAATAATTGTAGAGAATTGTTTTAAGTAGCATATAACAAGAGATTACATTATTTATCTCTTTTTACTCCAGACTACATACACGGTATGTGTCTGGAATATATTTAATTTAATGGGTAGTCTATGGGTAGTCTGAAGTATTGATATCAAC
>CAKZWP010000114.1:0-2678 GCA_937921845.1 uncultured Sulfurovum sp. | reverse complement strand
TATTCAAGCTTCAAATAAAAAAGAAGTAGTACTCATCGATGAAGATACACAGCAGGCATATATCTATTTTGGAGCACCATTTAACTACAGCTATAAAGAAAAAGATCAGTACCTGGCAAAGATCGCAGAGTATCTTCTTGGAGGAGCTGGGTTTGGTTCACGTTTGATGGAAGAGATACGTGTAAAGCGCGGGCTCACTTATGGTGTCTATTCATCATTCAGACGTACAAAGCCAGTCTCATATTTGAGCGGATATATGCAAACAAAGCTCAGTACACAAGATGAGGCAAAAGATCTGATACAAGAAGTGGTAGACACTTTTGTCAAAGAGGGGATCACACAAAAAGAGTTAGATGATACAAAGAAATTTTTACTTGGATCTGAGCCTTTACGTACAGAAACACTTTCTCAAAGACTGCATAGGGCCTATAATGACTATTATTATGGAAGACCACTTGATTTTAGTAAAGAGCAGTTAAAAAAGATAGAGCCTGTCACACTGGATGAGGTCAACAGGTTTATCAAAGCACATACTGAGTTGTCAGATATCACTTTTAGTATCGTCACAAAAAAGGAAGCTAAATCTACTAAATAATATGTCAATATGACATATTATTTCTTATCTCTTTAAAACTTTTGTATAATCATTAAAACAGAAGGGAAATGGGACAGAGATGGAAGAAGCAAAACAACTTTTTAAAAAGCTCAAGATTCACTCTTTACTTGATCTAGCACTCATTATCCCAACATCGTATAATGATACGACACTCTCAACAACACTGGAATTGGGAAAGATCAATACACTTGAAGCCAAAGTGGTTGATTCGAGTATCTATTCGGGAAAGTTACGTGTCACTTTTAACCTCATACAATCAGGCAGACGCCTCTCTTCTACGTTTTTTAGGGTTACACCCTACCACCATAAACTTTTTGAAGTAGGGTCAAGTCATGTGATACAAGGTAGACTTGAAGAGTATAAGGGATATCTACAGATGTCACAGCCTAAATCAATCAAAGAGATAGGAAAGATCACACCTAAGTACAAAACCGTACTTAAAGAGAGTGAGATCACGTCACTCATAGCGTGTTATGTCAATGAGCAAAACCTATATAATGAAGGCTTGGACAGTAAAGAAGTATCTACACTGATGCATATTCACTTTCCAAAAAGTATGGAAGAGGTGTATGAGGGTACAACATTTAAGCCTGATTTTCTGACTGCATTGAAATTTATTGAAGCGTATAATCATTTAAGAAAATTACGAGGGAAAAGAGCAGACTTTCCTTCACATAGAGCATTGACTGGTAGTATAGAAACCTTTGTGGATCATCTGCCTTTTAGACTCACACCAGAACAACAAGAGGTCATAGCACAGATACAGAACGATTTGGCAAGAGAGGACAAAGCAGCCAAACGAATGGTCGTTGGTGACGTAGGTTCTGGTAAAACAATGGTGATACTCGCTTCAGTGATGATGGCACTTCCACATAAAAGTATTTTGATGGCGCCGACATCACTTCTTGCACTACAACTTTATGAAGAGGCATGTAATCATTTACCCAAACATGTCAAAGTAGCATTGGTCATGCAGGGAAAAGATGAGGGTGACTATACAGAGGCAGACTTCATTATAGGTACGCATGCGCTTCTGTTTAAAGAAGATCTACCGCAAGCCTCTTTGGTGATGGTTGATGAGCAGCATCGTTTTGGCACTAAACAGAGACAGAGTTTGGAAGCCTTGGTAAGTGCGGGTGAGAAGAAACCGCACTTTATACAGTTCTCTGCGACACCGATACCAAGAACACAAGCGATGATGGAGTCTGAACTTCTTGATGTCAGTCTCATCACTACTACACCTTTTGAACGGGAAGTACTGACGCAGACCATAAGTAAACAGGATTTCCCAAATCTGCTTACACATATCAAAGATGAGATAGCACAAGAACATCAAGTACTTATCATTTATCCTTTGGTGGAAGAGAGCAGTGAAGTGCCGTACCAGTCCTTAGAAGAGAGTAGAGGGTTTTGGGAAGAGAAGTTTGATGCTGTCTATGTGACACATGGTAAAGACAAGCAAAAAGAGGATGTTTTACTGGAGTTTAGAGAAAAAGGAAATATACTTTTAGCTACCACTGTGGTTGAAGTAGGTATCTCATTACCAAGACTTACGCTTATCGTTATCGTAGGGGCAGAACGGCTTGGACTTGCTACTTTACATCAACTCAGGGGTCGAGTAGGACGTAACGGTTTAAAGAGTTGGTGTTATCTCTACTCTAACAGTTCAGAGAACTTTAGGCTTGAACAGTTTTCCCACGCAACAAATGGCTTTGACATTGCAAAACTTGATTTGAAATTCCGTGACAGTGGTGATATACTGGATGGTACCATACAGAGTGGTCAAAGGTTTAAGTGGTTGGATATAGCTGAAGATGAAGATGTGGTTTTAAGTGCTAAAAATAGATTGGGAAGTTTGGAGAGTTGATCCCCGTGTGCCCAAAGGAAATACCCTTGGGGTGCAAGCACGAGGATGATGAGAGAGGATTCTAATAAAGTCCAAATTTACCATCGGCTCTTTTATACATGACACGCATAAGTCCTTCGTTGTCATTAAATACGATAAATTGTCTTTTTTTCTCTGCTTTAAGTGCGTCTATAGCTTCATCAAAATCTAATGGCT
>CAKZWP010000113.1:0-8696 GCA_937921845.1 uncultured Sulfurovum sp. | reverse complement strand
AAACTCTTTTAAAGATCTCCTTCCTATTATCATTGTCGTTGCATTATTTCAAGGTGTCATCATCCGAACTGTGCCTGATAATATCACCTCCATCATTATAGGACTTACTATCGTTGCAGTTGGTTTGGCACTTTTTATACGTGGTCTTGAACTTGGTATCTTTCCCATAGGTGAAGGATTGGCCATAGACTTTGCTAAAAAAGGCTCTACCTTTTGGCTTTTACTCTTTGCCTTTACCATAGGTTTTTCAACCACCGTAGCAGAACCGGCACTCATAGCCATCGCAGATAAAGCAGCACTTATATCTAATGGTCTGGTAGATGCTTTTTGGCTGCGTATGACAGTAGCTCTCTCTGTTGGATTTGCCATCGCATTGGGTACGCTTCGTATCTTACTGGGTCACCCTATTGCCTATTACATCATCACTGGGTATATCATTGTTGTTATCGTTACTTTTTTTGCACCTAGAGAGATTATTGGTTTGGCATACGACAGTGGTGGAGTTACCACTTCAACAGTTACGGTACCTCTCGTTGCTGCACTGGGTATAGGCTTGTCTTCAAGTATCAAAGGTCGTAATCCTGCTATAGACGGTTTTGGTCTCATCGCATTTGCTTCACTGACACCTATGATATTTGTACAAATTTACGGGATCATCGTCTATAACTTGGGAGAAGCAAGTGCTGTAGCTCCAATAGTTACAGAAGTGGTTGAAAGTACAAAAGCTGTAGCAAGTACCTATACGTTTTCAGCGATGGACACCTTCATGGAACTTATAGGCGTTATCAAGGATGTTGCCCCTATTCTCATAGTGATATTCTTCTTTCAGTATATCATTATCAAAAAACCTGTGATAAATTTACATAAGATAGCCACAGGTATCATCATGGTGGTTCTTGGACTGTATGCATTCATCGTGGGTCTTGAAATGGGTCTTTTCCCTATAGGAGAGACCATAGCCTTTCAACTCACCGATATGGGCAACAATCTGCTCATCTATCTCTTTGCCTTTCTTATAGGTTTCTCTACGACGATGGCAGAACCTGCTCTTCTGGCCATAGCCATCAAAGCAGAAGAGATAAGCGAAGGGAACATTAAACAAAATATACTTAGAATAGTAGTAGCATTTGGTGTTGCCATTGGTATTGGTCTAGGTTCATACCGTATTGTTGCAGGTGATCCTATACACTATTACATCATTGCAGGGTATATATTGGTTATCATATTTACCTATTTCGCACCAAAATACATTGTGCCTATAGCATATGACAGTGGTGGGGTTACCACTTCAACAGTAACCGTACCACTCGTTGCTGCACTGGGACTGGGTTTGGCAGAGAACATAGAAGGACGTAATCCACTCATAGACGGGTTTGGTCTCATTGCTTTTGCTTCCCTCTTTCCTATGCTTACCGTGATGGGGTATGGTATACATGCAGAGTATTATAAAAAGAAAAGAAACTTAGAGCAATCTATACCTAAAGGAGAAATATCATGAAATTCACAGCATTGATTACAATCATTCAAGATGAAGATGAAGAAGCCGCTATAGAAGCTGCCAAAGAGGCAGGTGCGGGATCGGTGACCATCTTACATGGAAAGAGTATCGGACTTGAAGAGAAAAAAGTCTTCTTTGGTCTCACACTTGAAGAAAATGTCTCTGTTTTGCTCTTTGTTTTACCAAGAAAACTCTCACTGCAAGTGATGCGGGTACTCCGTGAAAAGTTTGACCTGGATAACCCAGAAACACCTGGTATGGCATTTACTATACCACTGAGTCACGTAGCAGGTCTTGATACGAAAGAGTTACACAAATTTGAACATGACATCAAATCGATGATATAAAGGAGAAAAAATGTTAGTAGAAAATGTAATGACAGCTAAAGAAAAGTTGGTAATCATCTCAGCGATGTCAACTGTAAGAGAAGCACTCAGTTTAATGAAAAAACATACAGTACGTTCTGTTATTGTAGATAAAAATACAGAAGATGGTGCTTATGGACTTGTAACCTTCAAAAACATCTTACAAAGTATTGTTGCAGAAGACGGGGATATCGATCTTCTCAATGTTTATGATATTGCATCCACTCCAGCCTTTTCCGTCTCCGCAAAACTTGATGTAAAATATGCGGCCAGAATGATGGTACAGAACAGTATTAAACGTTTACTAGTCATCGATAATAATGAACTCCAAGGTATCCTAACTATGACAGATATCATCGGTATCCTTATGGATAGTGTAGAGTAGGTTTATAGAACCTTATAAGGAACCTTGGGGAAGGTAAGTATAAATGTACTTCCTTCTCCTTTTTTAGACTCCAAATCTAATTTTATTTTGTACTTTTTGCAAATAGAAAGTACGATATTCAGACCTATACCAAAACCGCCACGTTCATCATTTTCTCTATAATAACGCTTAAAGATATCAGCTTGTACTTTTTGATCTATACCGATCCCAGTATCTCTTACTTTTAATACATTCTCTTTTAGTGTAATAAAAATACTGTCACCTACATCAGAATACTTGATGGCATTAGAAAGTAAATTATCTATGAGTCTATAGGAAGATGTTTTAGGTAAAAAGACTTGTGTTGGTTCAAGGTCAAGTGTGATATTTAAATGTTTAGAGTTTATAAGCTCTTTTACATACTCAACCCTCTCCTCTACAATACTGGCAAAATACAACAACTCTGAAGGCTCCTCATTACCTTCAAGTCTATAGGTCAAAGAACTATACATTACAGAAAGTCTTTTGGCACTGGCTTCCAAACGTTTTAATTTTTTAGGTTCTACTCCTTTAAGAGACTGTATCGTCATCAAAATGGCTGAAATGGGTGTATTGAGTTCATGTGTTGTATCTGAAATAAAATTATCTAAAGACTCTATCTGTTCCCTCACGGGTCTTAAAAACAGGCGTCCTAAAAAATACCCTACTATCCCCATAAGTATAAATGAAAAGACTAAGTATCCTATGATCTTTATTCGCATCTGCTGTAAAATGTTTGCAAGATTATTTTCTTTTAACACTATATAATGTACACCTAGATGATCACTCTTATCTTCTGTCACGGTATAACAACTTTTATCTTTGATAAAAAAATCTTTATTGATCACTTCAAAGTCATCAAGTTCTGTATAGATAGCTTTTTTATCTTTATCATAATACCCTGTTTGGAAGCGGCAATGTTTTAAATCTTTTAAAAAATTTTCACGACTTTCTATATCCATTACCCCTTTTGTATCATTTGTCATAGCCCTCATCACGATGGATGAGGATAACATACGTGCCTGATACATCATTTCAAACTTCATGGCATTTTGCATGGAAGTACGGTTATTTTCAAAGAAAAGATACCCAATGATAGCGAGTAATATAAATACTGATATAAGATAAACTGCTAAAAAACTGAAAAGTGATTTACGCTCATACGATGTTAAAACGATAACCTTCTCCTTTAATGTTCTCAAAATACTCTTTTTCAAACATTTTTCTTAAATTTTTAATATAAGTTCGTATCGTTGCATGCGCAGGGATATTCTCATCGTCCCATATATTTTCTATTATCTCATCACAAGAGATGATCTTTCCGTTATTACGGATAAAATATTCTAAGACCTGTGCTTCTTTTTGTCTCATCTCTATCACACCGTCGTTTAAAAAAATTTGATGTGCTTTAGGAATGAATTTCATTCCGTCAAACTCTATCTCTTCTTGTAAACGGTAAATTCTGACGATGTGTTCTATACGGGCATTCAATTCTTCAAGTTCAAAAGGCTTTTTCAGATAATCATCCGCACCCAGATCAAAACCTTTTTTGAGATCCTCTATCCCTGCAAGAGAGGTAATGTATATAGCTGGCGTAGTATTACCTATCTCGCGTAAGTATGAAAGTATTTCAAAACCATCGATGTTGGGTACATTCACATCTAAAAGCAGCATATCATAAGAACTGGAACCTATGGCATCGAGTGCTTTCTCGCCATCAAAAAAACTCTCTACCTCATACCCTTTTTCTACTAGAAATTCCTCTATGATCTCCTGTAAGATCACATCATCTTCAAGCAACAGTATATTCATCCCAAACCTTTTTTATAAATCAATCATATATTTTAACATACTCTTTGTGTACTCCTCTACACAAAGAGTTTATGCTATAATCCCGCATGAAAAAATTAACACTCTATTCGATCATGGTTTTGGTTTTATTGTCGGGATGTACACAAGTGGTAACAGCCCCTATTGATATTGCAGGTTCTGTTGTAGGTGCGACCATTGATGTCGCAGATGCTGCTGTAGATGCAGTGGTAGATGACGATGATGAGGAAGATGAAGATTAGTATCTCTGTGCATTCTTAAATTCAGAAATTTCATTTTCTACCATTTCATCGATCATTCTTACATACAGATCATTGATAAGGTTTGGAGAGAGATCAAGAGAAATAGCTTGCTCTCTTACATGAGCAATAACATCGTCTATTCTCTCCTCTGCTTTTACCTCTTCCACACTCGTTTTAAAATGTGCTATCTGTTTAATATATTCATTTCGTTTGGCTATTAATTCTACTATCTCTTTATCTACGCTATCTATCTCATTTCTTGCTTCTTCAAGCGTGGTACACTTTTTAATTTCCATGTTCTATCCTTGAATATTATCACTATAATGAAGTATATTATAGCCTAAAAATATCTGAAATAATTTACTTTAGACTCTTTGGTTATAATTGTTATGATGAAAAATACAAAATATATATTTCTGCCTTTTTTAATCACTGCAGTACTCTTAAGTACGCTTCTAAATGCTGAAGAAGATAATAATGCAACAAAAAATAAAGAGTGGCTTTTTTTAACTTTTTTCTTTTCCAGTGACAATACTGGTTTTGCAGCTGGAGCAAGTGCGATGAAAGAGGGGTTATTTCAACCTCAAACTTCATTCATAGCTACAGTATTTACAGGTTTGCCTAAAGATGTGATCATCAATGGAGAAAAGGATGAAGCTACTTTTTCTGGTGGGTTCATCTCATTTACAGATTACAGACTTCCCTATACAGATAGACTCTTTTTTTCATTCAGCGGGCTGAAAAGTTATTTTCCAGAAACACATTACTATATAGATGGTTCAAATGACTCCAATAAAGATGATGCTTACATTAGCTCCGGAGATTCAGACTTTTTAACTACCACTTTTAGATATACCCTTCCCTTGGGAGACGGCATAGAAAACCCTTCAGGTCTATATAAGATACAAGATGGATTTTGTATCGGTAGAGATGATTGCGGAAATGGTATACCTTTCATAACAGGTAGAACATCTATAGGATTAAAAACATTTTACAAGACAGAAAATACAGACAATACAGAAATATGGAAAGATTCTATTTGGTGGGGAAGAGGTACATCTAAACCAACATGGAATACCAATGGTCTAAGATTTTTTCTCACACATGATAATACAGATTTTCATATCAATCCATCTAGAGGATATCAGTTTCAACTACAATACTCAAAAGATTTTGGAAAGGGAGACTCTCTACAAAGCTGGGACTTTTTAGAGTTTGGATACAACCATTACGTTAATCTTGATACATTCTCTTTTACCCAACAAAATGTACTTGCTCTAAGCATGTGGACAGGATACTCTTTCTCTTGGGACAAGGATAAAGAGATCTCTCCTGGTTTTGATGCACATCGTCCTCCTATTTGGGATGGTCCTAGACTAGGTGGATTCAATAGAATGAGAGGCTATGATATGAATAGATTTTCAGACAAAGCAGTATTTTACGCTGCCGCAGAATACAGAGCTATCATAGACTATAATCCTTTAAAAAACAGCTCTTTTATGCCAATTGATGTGGAGTGGTTTCAAATTGTCCCATTTGCAGAAGTAGGAAGAGTGAATGATCAATACAATCTTGATCTTTTGGATGATATGAAATATGATGTAGGTATCAGCTTACGTACAATGGTATCAGAAGTAGTACTAAGACTTGACATTGCCTATGGAGAGGAAGGTACAAATATATGGCTCATGGAGTCACACCCATTTGACTTCTAGTGTTCTTTATGATACTGCTCAAAGTAAGAAATGATCATTTCTTATTTTCAATTTTATCACAAGCATAAGAGGCTTTGCCTCTTATGCAAACAATGAAGTAGAGTCTTACTCTACTTCTGCATCGATAACATCGTCATCGTCTGCTTTTTTTGCTTCTGGGTTTGCACCGCCTTGTTCTTTAGCGTACATTGCTTCAGCTAGTTTGTGACTTTTTTCAGTCAAAGCTTTTACTTTTTCTTCTATCTGCTCTTTAGTTGCAGCATCATCTTTAAGTGTTTCTTCTAAGTCTGTGATTGCTGCTTCGATACCTTCTTTTTCTGTAGCATCAAAGTTTTCACCTAAGTCAGTCAAAGATTTTTTCGTTTGGTGAATCAGTGCATCTGCCTGGTTTCTAGCTTCAACTACTTCTTTTCTTTTTTCATCTTCTGCTTTATTTGCTTCAGCGTCCTGAACCATTTTTTCGATCTCTTCATCTGAAAGTCCTGACGAACCAGTGATCTTGATCTCTTGAGATTTACCAGTACCTTTGTCACTTGCAGAAACAGTCAAGATACCATTCGCATCGATGTCAAATGTTACTTCTATCTGTGGTACACCTCTTGGTGCTGCCGGGATATCTCTAAGCTCGAACATACCAAGTGACTTGTTGTCTTTTGAGAACTCTCTTTCACCTTGAAGGACATGGATGCTAACAGCTGGCTGGTTATCTTCCGCTGTTGAGAATACTTGTGACTTCTTCGCTGGAATTGTAGTTCCTTTTTCAATCACTTTAGTTGTTACTCCACCTAACGTTTCGATACCAAGACTCAATGGTGTTACATCAAGTAAAAGTACATCTTTTACATCGCCTGCAAGTACACCACCTTGAATAGCTGCCCCAAGTGCAACAACTTCGTCTGGGTTTACGGATTTGTTAAGCTCTTTACCGAAGAATTTTTTCATCTCTTCTTGGACCAATGGTACTCTTGTAGAACCACCAACCATAACTACTTCGTTAATGTCAGAAGTATTAAGACCAGCATCTTTAAGTACACCCTGTACTGTTTTGATCGTACTTGCTACCAAATCACCAATAAGTGATTCGAATTTTGCTCTAGTGATTTTTGTCACTAAGTGTTTTGGTCCTGATGCATCTGCTGTGATAAACGGAAGGTTGATTTCAGTCTCAGTTGATGATGAAAGCTCTTTTTTTGCTGTTTCGGCTGCATCTTTAACTCTTTGAAGTGCCATAACATCTGCTTTAACATCTATACCTGTCTCCGCTTTAAATTCATCTGCTACAAAATCAATGATCTTGTTATCAAAGTCATCACCACCAAGGAATGCATCTCCACCTGTTGCCATAACTTCAACAACGCCATCACCTGTTTCAAGTGCAGTAACATCAAATGTACCACCACCAAGATCGTATACTACGATCTGCTCTGCTTCTTTTTTATCAAGACCATATGCAAGTGCTGCTGATGTTGGCTCATTGATGATACGAAGTACATTAAGACCTGCGATAGTCCCCGCTTCTTTTGTCGCCTTTCTCTGTGCATCATTGAAGTAAGCAGGTACAGTAACAACAGCATCAGTGATCGTTTCACCAAGGTATGCTTCTGCATCCTCTTTCATCTTCATAAGTACTTTTGCAGAGATCTCTTGAGGTGTATATGTTTTATCCGCAACTTCAATAGCACAAGCACCGCTTCTATCTATAATGTGATAAGGAAGCTTACTTTGTGCCTCTTTAGCCTTCTCTTCACTCATCATAAGACCCATAATTCTCTTGATAGAGTAAATTGTATTCTCTGGGTTTGTGATCGCTTGTCTTTTTGCAGACTCACCTACAAGTACTTCACCCTTATCTGTAAACGCTACGATAGAAGGTGTAGTATTTTTACCCTCTTTGTTCGCGATGATCTTTGCTTCGCCATTTTCAAACACTGCCATTGCAGAGTTTGTTGTTCCTAAATCTATTCCTAATACTTTTGCCATATTAAATCCTTAACTATTCTATTTTATTTTTTATTTACAGGTAGAAACCATTGCTGGTCTTAAAATACGATCTTTGATCGTATACCCTTTTTGCATCACTTGAACCACATCACCTGTTGCATGCGCGTCACTTTCGACTTGCATAATCGCTTGATGTACTTCAGGGTCAAATTCACCTTCACAGTCAACTTCTTTGATATGGTTTTTTTCTAAAACCTTTTTAAGTTGTTCATGCGTCAGATTTACTCCCTCTTTCATCTTTTCCAAGACTTCAGAGCTGTCTTCACTACCTTCCATAGAAGCCAATGCATTTTCAAAAGAATCCATAACTGCTAAAATATCTTTTGCAAAACTTTCGTTTGCATAGGACACTGCATTCATTTTATCTTTCTCTAAACGTTTTTTAGAATTTTCAAAGTCAGCATGTGCTCTGAGATATTTATCTTTATAGTCAGCAGCTTCTGCAAGTGCAACTTCAAGAGGATCAGTTTCCTCTTCCGTCTGCTCTTCTTCTGTTTGCTCTTCGACTTCTTCAGCCTGTGACTCTTCAAGATTTTCATTTTCTTGACTCATATACAGACCTCCTTTTTGTTATAAATATTGCATCTTCATATCTAATGCTTGAAAGTAGTATACAACATTGAGTGTATATTTGTCAAGTAT
>CAKZWP010000112.1:0-3537 GCA_937921845.1 uncultured Sulfurovum sp. | reverse complement strand
GATGTGTTAAAATATTTTAAAAAGAATGCTTTGAGTGTACCAGAACTTGATTCGAGCCACTCCCTTTCTGCTTGAGATTCTAAAAAATGCGCACTGAGTGGCATGTTATTCTTTTTGGCTACATTTACTGCTTTTTGTAAGAGTATAGGATGTACGGCATAGGGAGAATGTATCGCTACCGCAGGAATGATACGCGAACTTTCTTTACATGACTGTGATGCTCTGACACGCTCTTGAAAGTCACCATAGAGCATATCTGCATACATGGCATTTGAACCTATGAGTTCATTAAAAAAGACAACACGTTGAGGGGTTTTTTCACAGACTTCAAGTTCATTACCAAAACTTGAGATAGCCCCAAATGTTGTGATGCCTGAGCGCATCATATTTGTACATTCATGTAGCATCATTTCATTGTTACATGCACCTATAAGTTCATCGCGATGTTCTATGACAGAATCTAGCCAAGGTTTGAAAGAGCCATAGAGCAAAGATGTTTTATTCGCTGAAAACTCCAAATGTACATGGGTGTTGATAAATCCAGGATAGAGTATCGAATTTGGTTCTGTTTGGATGACTTTTGCATCGGGGTAACGTTGTATGAGTTCTTCTAGTGTACCAATATCTTTGATGGTTTCTGTAAATGCAACTGCTTGATTTTGTACATAGCCCTTAGGTGTATAGATAAAGTCCGAATTTATTATCTTCATTTTGCCTCACATTTAATATATTTAGATAAAATAATACCTAAATTATATAAACAAGGCAGAAAATGAAAATAGTAGTTATCCAAGGTCCAAACCTCAATATGCTAGGAATTAGAGAACAAAATATCTATGGTCCTATGAAATTAGAAGATATCCATTCACAAATGAAAGCATTTGCTGATCAAAATAAAACTGAGATCGAATTTTTTCAAAGTAACTTAGAGGGTGAGATCGTAGATCGTATCCAAGAGTGTATCGGTGATGCTGATGGTATTATTATCAACCCGGCTGCATATACACATACGTCTATTGCTATTCGTGATGCTATCTCTGCGGTACAGATACCTACACTTGAAGTACATCTTTCAAACATCTACCAAAGAGAAGAGTTTAGACACACTTCACTTACAGCACCTGTATGTGCAGGTCAGATCTCAGGTATGGGACCATTTGGTTACCACTTGGCGATGGTGGGTATGACACAAATGCTTTCAGAAGTAGCAGCAATGAAAGAACACCAAGCTAAAGCACAAGCTCAAGCACAAGCTCAAGCACAGCAAAAATAATTCTATACTTCTCCTCTCCTCCGAGAGGAGGAATATACTCCAATTTTTAAATATGAACCAAAAGGTCATCCATGAACTTCATGCTCAAAGATGAAAATGCAATTTACTATGAATGCGGCTACAGTTGTGATAATGCCCTCTATCTTTCTCTGGGGAGCGAAGCATTTTTTATTACAGACAGTCGTTACACCATCGATGCAAACCAAAATGTACAAGGTGCAACTGTTGTGATCAATGGTGATCTCTATGGTGAAGCAGTTAAGATTCTCAAAAAGGCTAGAGTCAAAAAAGTGATCTTTGACCCAAAAGAGTGGAGTGTTGACGGTTTTGAACGTGTGAGTTCTAAGACTAAGGTGACCTTTGACCCGCAGGTGGATTTTTCGCATAAAAAGCGTATCATCAAGAGTGATGAAGAATTGAAAATAATTGCAAAGGCAGCAAAACTTGGAGCAAAAGCTTTTAAAGCATTAGCCAAAGAGTTTCGCAAAAATGGTTTTGGTGAAGATGAATACACTTTAACTTACAGAGCCAAAGGTGTTTTGGGTGACTTTGGCAAGTATGATTTGAGTTTTGACCCCATAGTGGCAGTGAATGAGAATGCTGCGAAACCTCATGCCATGCCAACATCTACAAAACTGGCTAAAAATGATCTACTCTTGGTTGATGCGGGGTTAAAATATAAACGTTATTGCTCAGACCGCACGCGTACGGTACAAGCAGATAAATATTTTATGTTTGATACGAACCAAAGTTTTAAAAGAAAAAAAATACAAAAAGCCTATGATACGGTACTTAAAGCACATGATAATGCTATTGTCAAAGCACGTTCAGGAATGAAAGCGAAAAAGGTGGATGCCCTTACACGTGACATTGTCACTAAAGCAGGTTTTGGAGAGTATTATGTACACTCAACTGGACACGGTGTAGGGTTGGATATTCATGAAATGCCTTATATTTCTACTAAGTCAGATACTATTATCGAGGATGGCATGGTGTACACGATAGAACCGGGGATATACATTCCTGGTGAGTTTGGTATTCGCATAGAAGATATGGTAGCGATGGTAGACGGTAAAGCTGTTGTCCTGTAGGTTATGCTATGATAAGAAAAAAAATAGACGCAAAAAACACTTTAATTAAGACGAAAGATTTTCCTTGTATCTTATCAAGTCAAAGTGGTTATAGGGCGTTACTAGGGATCGGTGGGAATATAGGTGATGTGGTACGTCGCTTTGAACATCTTTTTTACTATTTGAAAAGATCTTCTTTGCTACGTGTCATAGAGACAGCACCTATAGTAAAAAATCCCCCTTTTGGATATATAGAGCAGGGAGACTTTTATAACTCTCTAATGCTAGTAGAGACATTTCTAAGCCCTAGGGCATTATTGCGTTATGTGTTACGTGTAGAAAAAGTTTTTGGGCGTAAACGTCTTTTTAAAGACGGACCTAGAACATTAGATATAGATATAATATTTTATGAAAATGTGAAAATGGAAACAAAAGAACTGACACTTCCTCATCCGGGTTGGAGAGAACGAGAGTCCGTATTGATCCCATTATCAATGATGAAAGGCAATATACAATGATCAATGAAACATTTGTAGCTTCTGATCCTAAGAGTGCATACGAACAAGCTGTGAAAAAGTATGGAGAGGGTGTTGAACTCATTTCAGCAAAACAGATCAGATATGAAGATGGTAAGTTACGTTCTGAAGTAAGCATTGCTGTACCAAAAGATCTTTTTATGGAAAAGTCTTTTGGTAAAATTTCTATGGAACATAGTGATTCTGGAAAAGAAGAAGATGAAGCACTGTTGGCAGAATTGGGTGAATTAAAAAAACAATTATCCTCGATGAAAGAGGAGATGTTAGATTCAGAAGACGAGAGTGTCATGCAAAAAGTGAAAAAACTTTTCATGAAAAAAGGCATTGCAAAGCCTTGGTTAGATGATGTCTTAATGTCACTAATGGGAAGTAATATACTCGATGATGCAACACTTTTGGTTTCCTATCTACTTGAAGAGATAGATGAGAACTTGGAAGTACATCAAGAGACATTGGATGAACCTAAGATCATAATGCTCGTAGGTCCGACAGGTGTAGGTAAAACGACGACTATAGCTAAAATGGCTGCACGTTATGCCTACTTGATGGACAGACCATACAAAGTAGCCCTTTTAAACCTTGACAGTTATAAGGTAGGTGCTTTTGAACAGCTTGCACACTATGCCGACATCATGCAACTTGAACATATTACTGTAGA
>CAKZWP010000111.1:0-2540 GCA_937921845.1 uncultured Sulfurovum sp. | reverse complement strand
CAAACAGCAAACATAGGGGATAACAGAACGCTTGCACTTCATATGACAAGTACCATCTATAGTGATTTCAATGAAGAAGCCCGTAAATTCCTGGGTGTTCATGAAGGACTTATCCGTGTTTCGATAGGTTTGGAAGATCCTAAGTCCATCGCAGAGGACTTCTTGCAAGCAGCGAATGCATTGTAAGTAGTTTTTGTGTTACGTTTTTTTGTCATTGTAACCCTCTTGTTGGTTTCTCTTGAAGCCAACAATGAGAAGGTGGGCTTGGCATATCTGAATAAGATCAGAGAAAAATCCGGACTTATTAAGCTAAAAAGTAATAAATCTTTACAAAAAGCGGCTAATTCTCATGCCAAATATCTCATACAAAATCAAAGAAACGGACATTTTGAAAAAAAAGGTAAATATTCATACACTGGAAATACGCCTTCTGAAAGAGTGATAAAAGCAGGGTATCCCTCTGCCTATGTGATGGAAAATATTTCTATCAACACAGCAGGATATACAAAATCCATAGACAATCTTTTTTCTGCAATTTACCATCGTTTCACTTTCTTGAATTTAGATAAAGATGAGATAGGTTTTGGTGTTTATTCAACTAAGAAAAAAAGAAAAATAAAACATGCATATGTCTATGATATGGGCTCTTCTAGTATTGCAAAACTTTGCAAAAGATCATTCTCTATGGCAAATGGTGTCTATTATATGAAAAATATTTGTAAGCAAAGTTCAAAAATGATACCTAAGTCACTTTTTGAAGAAAAAAAAGATAAAGTACGACGAAAAAACAGAGATATCATACTCTACCCTTATGCTGGTCAAACCCAGGTATGGCCTGCTTTTTATAATGAGTCTCCAGATCCTCTCCCTGGCTATAAAGTGAGTGGTTTCCCGATTTCTGTGCAGTTTAACCCTGCAAATTATAAAAATGTAAAGTTGAAATCTTTTCGCTTATATAATACAGAGGGAAAAGAGATAAAAAAAACCAAGATCCTTCAACACAACAATGATCATAATCATCTTTTGACCAAACTGGAATTCGCACTTATGCCACTTAAGAGGCTAGAGTTTGACACAAGATATACGGTGGTATTTGACGCTATTGTAGATGGTGCTAAGGTGAAAAAACGTTGGTCTTTTACAACAGACAAGCCTCGAGAAAAAGTATATAGAATTACTGAAAAGAAAACAAAATTGACAGTACCGTCAGCTTCAACAGCCTTGTTGTATATCGTACCAGATTCAGGAAAAGATATTCTACATAGCTACAGGTCCAGAGGGGGGATAAAAGTCTCTTTTCTTGATCAAAATACGTTGAAAGTTACGTTCCCGAAGAGAAGCTCTTCAGGAAGGGTAAGTTTGGATTTTGGTAAGAAAAAAGTTTTCTTTGATGTTCAGTAGTTAGAAGGTAGATTTCAATCCATAAAAGTAATTTTGTAACTGCATCATACCTTTAGCTGCAAACTGCTCCATAAAGCTCTCCAGTTTATCTTTTTCTTTCCATGATGGATTTGTGACCTTCGCGAGTTTTTCTACTTCTGCTTTAGCTTGGCTTTTGACACCGACATGGTCTATGAGTCCTGCATCTTTTGCTCTTTTGGCTGAAAATATATGTGCATCTGCATACTCTTTTGAATGGTTGACATCTAAACCTCTCGCATTGGCTACATCATTGACAAAAAGTTCATAAGTATCTTTAGTAAGCCTCTCTAGTTCGGCACGTTCTTCTGCTGTCCATTCTCTGGTTGGGGTACCTGCTTCTTTGTACGTACCTTGTTTGACTATCTGTGTTTTAACACCGATAGTATCCATCAGTTCCTCTATGTTTGCACTCTCCATAATAACCCCGATAGACCCCACAATAGAACCTGGATTTGCAATAATGGTATTGGCATAGATAGATGCATAGTAACTGCCACTTGCCATAATCCCAGAAGCATACGCAACTACAGGTTTATGCTCTTTTAACGCTTTGATGGCATAGGCTATCTCGATGGAAGGAGGAACTGCACCGCCAGGTGAATTAATGTTGAGCAGTACACCTTTGATCTTAGGGTCTTTTTGTATATCTTCTATCTCTTTGAGTATGGCATCTGCATTTATGATTGGACCTGCAAGTTGTATCTCTTGTAGATTGGCAGGTCTTAGTTCAGTCGTAGAAGTGGGCATAAGTACGACAAAAGCGATGAGTAAAAAAAGCATTCCTAAAAAGTGTTGACCTATCCATTTGATAGTTTTTCCTATAGCGCTAAACATATTTTTCTCCTTCTATATAAACTTCTGAGACCTTTTTAGTGTGCAAGATAGTCCATAGCGCTAACTCTTCCGTTCTTTTAGGTTCTTCTGGAAGAGTGAGCACTGCAAAATCTGCAAGTTTGTCGACTTCTATTTTACCACAGTTTAGACCTAATATCTCTGCCGCATTTCCAGTCACTGCACGCAGTAATTTTTCGGATAGTTCTTGGATGGGCATATCATTGTGCAGCATAATAGCAGCTCTAAGTTCATCGAAGATATTAAGTGAATCATTGGAGCTTAGA
>CAKZWP010000110.1:0-3417 GCA_937921845.1 uncultured Sulfurovum sp. | reverse complement strand
TGTATCCATTGTGGCAACTCTTCATCACCTACTACCAAGTCTGTAGTATTTTGCGGGAAGTAACTGTGTGTGATAGTCTGTCCCCATTTAAAGGTTCCGCTATCTGCTTCTGTCTCTCCCATAAGGATTTGGAGCAGTGTTGTTTTACCTACACCATTGGTACCTATAAGGGCTATTTTATCGCCTTTGTTTATCTTAAATGTAAGATTTTCAAATACTTTTTCTCCATCATAGCTCTTAGAAAGTCCTTCAACTTCAAGTACTTCATTACCGATATCTCTATGTGCTTTAAACATAATAGACGGATCACGACGTGATGAGAGTTTTATGGCTTGAACATCTAGTTTGTCTAATTGTTTTTGTCTTGATGTTGCTTGCTTTGCTTTAGATGCATTTGCGCTAAATCTTGTGATAAACTTCTCAAGTTCTTCTTTCTCTTTAAGCCCTTTAGCTCTGTCAGTCTCTGCTTGTTTAGCTATAAGGTTTGCAGCGATGTACCATTCGTCATAGTTTCCTGTAAATTCACGAATGTTTTGAAAATCAAGATCAAGGATATGTGTAACTACTCCATTGATGAAGTGTCTATCATGAGAGATAACCATAAGCGTACCTTCATGACGTTTAAGCTCATTTTCTAACCATGAGATAGTCTCCATATCAAGGTTGTTCGTAGGCTCATCAAGCAAGAGTACATCTGGCTTCAAAAACAGCACTTGCGCAAGTAGGATTTTAAATTTATCTCCCCCTGTAAGTGAAGACATAAGATCTCCATGCTGAGAAGTGGGGAAACCCAGCGAAGTTAAAAGTTTTTCTATTTTGACATCTGATTCATACGTAGGGTCCTCATCTGCACAGATCATTTCAAGTTCACCTAGACGGTTGTTCACTTCGTCACTCTCAAAGTCACCTTCCATGTAAAGCTTTTCTTTCTCTTTTTGCGCATCATATAGTTTTTTATTACCATACAGTACCGCATCTGTAAGGGTAAAATCTTCAAAAGCATACTGGTTTTGACTAAGCATGCCGAGTTTGAGTCCTGGTTGAAGTTGCACTTCACCATCACTTTGTTCCAACTCACCTGCAAGTATCTTCATAAATGTAGACTTTCCTGCACCATTTGCTCCGATGAGTCCATAGCGTTTACCTGCATCTAAAGTGATATTAATTTTGTCAAAAAGCACTCTCTTTCCATAACGTTGTGTCAAATTTACTGTACTAAGCAAGTGTAATCCTTGTATATATAATTAATGGGATTTTAGCATAATGTGCTGAAAGTGGAAGAAAGTGGTGATGAAAGAGCTTTCTTCATAAGAAAACCCTTTATATGAGTGAAGTTTAATTCAGCAGATCTATAATATTTTCAATAGGACGACCAATAGCAGCCTTGCCATCTTTGATCACAATAGGTCTCTCTATGAGTTTAGGATTTTCTACCATTGCTTCTATGAGTTTATCTTCATCTGTTTCTTCTTTGAGATTTAACTCTTTATAGATAGCTTCTTTGGTTCTCATCAATTCTCTTGCAGAGATTCCTAGCATCTTTAGCAGAGCTACCAGTTCCTCTTTAGTTGGAGGTGTATCCAAGTATTTGACTACGTCTGCATCAATACCTTTTTCTTCTAAAAGTGTTACTGCATTTCTTGATTTTGAACATCTTGGGTTATGCCATATGGTTATATTTGCCATAGTATTTTCCTTTATTGTGTAATTTAACTATTTTTTTGTCTACTCCGGTAACGACACTTTCGTCTTTACCTTCATAGTCAACTAATATTTTTATGTACGTTATCTACTATCTAGTCATCTTTATCACCGCTCAACCCTTTAGGGATATTCTTGTTTGTCTGCGCACCTAGTTCTTTGAGTTGTTCTACTTGTCTTACAAGATTTCCTTTACCGTCACTCAATTTGTTTCGTGCTGCAGAGAAACTACCCTGAATGCCATCAATTTGCTTAGATATCTTCATCAGATCTTCAGAAAAACCGACAAACTTGTCATACATCGCACCTGCTCTTCTGGCTATCTCTTGGGCATTTTGATTTTGACGTTCATATTTCCAAACATTTTCCACAGCTCTCATCGCTACGAGCAACGTTGTCGGTCCAACAAGAAGTATCTTATTTTTAAAAGCATTGTCATAAATGCTGCTATCATGTTCCAGAGCTACAGCCAATGCACCTTCTATAGGCATGAACATAAAGATAAAATCTAGGGTATTGACCTCTTTTAGACGCTCATAGTTCTTGTTGGAGAGTCCCTCAACATGTGCCCTGATAGAATTTAAGTGTGTAGCAAGATGCAGTGCTCTTGCATCATCATCTCCTGCATTTACGAAACGTTCATAGGCTACAAGCGACGTCTTAGCATCAATGATAACATCTCTATTGTCAGGTAAATGTACCACTACATCAGGTCGTAAGATCTCATTTTCGTCTGTACGCAGACTTACTTCACGTTCAAATTCAAACCCTTTACGGAGTCCTGAAGCTTCCAATACATTTTCAAGTACCATCTCACCCCAAACTCCTTGCTGTTTACTGTCCCCTTTAAGGGCATTGGTAAGATTAATAGCATCTTTACTTATCTTTTTATTGAGCTCTTTAAGTGAATTGATCTCATTTTTCAACACTGCCCTGTCTTGACTCTCAGTATTATAGGTATCCGCTACTTGTTTTTTAAACTCTGTGATCTGCGTTTGAAGCGGTTTTATCATGTTATCAAGGTTTTCTTTTGAGAACTCTGCAAACTTCTGAGAATTTCCATCAAAGACTTTTTTAGCCAAAGATTCCAACTCATCTTTGATCTCTTTTTTATGAGTGAGCATCATCTCTTTTTGAGAAGATGCATGTCTCTCTTCACTCTCAAGTTTCATCAGCAAACGTGCGTTGTTTGTACGGTATCGGCTGTTGTCTTCAAGTATACTATCTTGACGTTCTTTGAGAGTGTTATGTTCCTCTACCAGTGTTGCATGTATCTCTTCTGCACTCTCAAGTTTAGCCTTTATCTGACTTAGCTCTTTTTCTAATTCATTGTATTTACCCTGCAGGGTCAGTAGCGTTTCATTGGTGGATTTCAGTGTCTCTTTTGTCTCTGCAAACTGCTGTAACTCTTGTTCATCACTTGCATTTTTGATCTTATAGGCTTGAAGTTCATGCTCCAATGCAGAGATATATTCTGTTTTCTCTTTGTTGTCGATCTGTGTGTTCCAAAATCTGTCTTTATATATTTTGACTTTCATAGCTGAGACGATCACCACAAGCACAATAACCAGAAGTACAACCAATGCCAAACCTGCCATCAGCATTAAAGTAGAATCATTCTGTATCTTTAACAATAACTCTTGCATACTTATCCTTGTATCATGTCATAGTTTTTAGGATAGTTACACTTCATACTTTGCGAAGGTAAATTTCCTT
>CAKZWP010000109.1:0-16771 GCA_937921845.1 uncultured Sulfurovum sp. | reverse complement strand
GGCTGTTAGTTCAATATAAATGATTGAACTTAGAGAAGAAAGAGTTACTTCTTCCTTCCTTCTTTTTCTACTATCCCTGACATCCCAAATCTACGTGCCAATTCCTGTTTGACTCTGTCTGGAGAGATATCTCTGTATCCTAAACCTACTAGCGTGTGATAGAGTAGGTCAGCACTCTCATAGATAACTTGTTCGTCACTCTCTTCGTTAATGGCTACGCATACTTCATCAGCTTCTTCTAGGATCTTGCTAAGCATAAGTTCTTTGTCATCAAGAAGTTTTTTAGTCCATGATTTGGCTTTATCCGAGGTATTTTTACGTTCTAAGATAGTATGGTAGAGGGTATCTACTACGCCATAAATGGCATCTGTATCTACCTCTTGATCCAATATGATCTTATCTTGCATGACAGACGTAAAGAAACAGCTTTTACGCCCTGTATGACAGGCTACACCATTTTGTTTTATCTTAAGTATCACAGTGTCGGCATCACAATCAAGAAGTACATCTTTGACCTCTTGGGTATGGTCAGAACTCTCTCCTTTTTTCCAGATACGTTGTTTACTTCGGCTGAAGTAGTGTGCATATCCTGTAGAGAGGGTAAGATTATACGCTTCTTCATTCATATAGGCAAGCATGAACACTTCAGATGTCTGAAAGTCTTGAGCGATGGCAGGTATGAGAGGGTTCTTGTTCCAGTCTATTTGCATAGGGAAATCTCCATAAGGAAAATATTTAATGTTATTATATCGATTGTATACATTAGAGGAGCTTTTTTGGATTTTATAGGTCACAATGATCACTATGAGACATTAAAAAATATTTTAGGATAAATGTTCTATTTTTGAACTATAATGTCAGGTAAATTAAAAAAGCCAAGGAGCTTTTTATGTACTGTTTTTTCTTCCAATCTCAATTTTATGATTTTATTCAATGATACAAATAAGTACACATATTTATTGCGATACTTTATTTGAAAATATGGATATATCCAATAAACTTTTAGCAAATCAATATAAAGATTATCCTTATCTGATCATTAAAAACTTTTTTTCATACGCATCATGTGAGAGGCTTGTAAAATTGGTTCAGGCTGATGAAGAAACAAAAAGAACAGCACAGGTAAAAATAGAAGTCATTTCGGGTATTATTCAAGCCGATGTCGTCGAAGAGTATCGCAAAACCAATATCTATAAATTAGATGCACTCTATGCAAAGTATTATGATGATCAATTTATCAAATATAAGTCTGTGATAGAAGAGTATTTTTCTGTTGTATTGACGTTATCAACAGATGTACAGGTATTAGAGTATAAAGAGGGATTTTTTTACATTAAGCATGCAGATGATTCAAGTGAAATCATCAATCTGGATAAAGAGACTATAGGTTTTAAACTTGTTGCCCCACAACGAAAATTATCGACGGTACTTTTTGCTACAAGTCATGAGACTCATGCACAAAATGGAGCTCAGAGTTTTAGTGGTGGAGAGTTGATGTTTAATTATCTCTATAACAGTGAAGGTGAATCTGTCAAAATAAAACCTGAAGCTGGAGATATGATTATTTTCCCTAGTAACCCTTATTTTTCACATGAAGTATTGCCGGTTGAAGGGGGATATAGACTTACTTTGGTACAATGGCATGATACGATATAAGTGAATTGAACTAATGGAAGATTAAAGGGAAAAGTGAAGTGGGTTGTATGGTGGAAAACCCACCATACTATAATATATTATTGTTGCCCAATAAGACGTTTTTCTTTGCTTTTTGCATCTACCCAGATGTTTGGTACTGCGCCACCAGGTGTAAGGAAGATCTGTGCATCTTTATTGACTCTAAGTGCATCGTTAAATTTCGCTTGTGTTTTGATCTGCTCTAACTCGAGGAGTTTAGGTGTAAGTGAATTGGAGATAAGGGTATTCGCTTTGGCTTGTTCTTCTGCTTCGATACGGATCTTGTCCGCTTCACCTTGTGCTTCGATACGATTTCTCTCTGCTTCACCACGTGCAACTTCTGCTGCTCTTTGTGCTTGTTGTTTTGCTTTTTCTTTCTCTTGTTCTGCGATGGTAACATCTTGTTTTGCTATCTGGACTCTCTCTATCTGGTCTTTGATCTTAGTAGGTAAGTTGATAGTTCTAAGTTCAACAGATTCAAGGATAACAGGTTTATTAAGAAGTGCATCTACACTCTCTTTTACTTTTACTTCGATTGCTGCTGCAATTTGGTTACGCATTTCAGGAAGCTGCTCAGCTGTATATTGACCTACAACATCACGTACCACTTCACGCACTTTAGAGTTGATGATCTTCTCTTCCCAGCTTGTACCCCATTTTTCAATGGTTGCCGGTGCAGTTTCAGCCTTAAGTCTGTACTGTACAGCAATGTCGATATTGACAGTCAGTCCTCTTTTATCTAGTACTGTGATTGCCGGGTTTCTTTTAAGTCCACCTTCAAGGTTTCTGTATGCGTCACCCAGTTCTCCTGTTCTTACATCAGAGTATGTGATCATTCTGATACGTGTATTGACAGGTATGATCTTTTGAAGCACAGGGACAAAAAAATGTAGTCCTGCTCCAAGAGGTTCTTGTTCAAATTTACCAGTATTGATTTTAATTCCAACTTCACCAGAGTTGATGATCGTAAATGGTTTAAGTACAAAAAGTGCAAATCCTATGGCTACTATGATAAACATCCATGGCGCACCTTTACCCATGTTGCTTAGAGGGTTTTCAAAGTTGCTCCCTCGACCACCACTGTTATTGTTGTTTGAGTTATTACTCGGTTTTTTCTTTTTAAAATAGTCATTCATATCTGCTGGCATGTATGCTCCTTAGTTGATATATGTTAAATATTTAATATAGTCAGGGTTTTTACCTGCAACTACATCAAAATAGGCTGTTTGTAATTTTTCTGTGATCGGTCCTCTTGAACCTGTACCGATGATACGTGCATCTACTTCACGGATAGGTGTTACTTCTGCAGCTGTTCCTGTAAAGAAGGCTTCATCGGCGATGTAGACCTCCTCACGAGTGACACGTCTTCTGACTACTTCTATCCCCATGTCTTTTGCCAAGTCTATAACAGTATGTTGTGTGATAGACTCCAGTGTATTGTCACTAGGTGGAGAGATGAGTACACCATCTCTTACCATGAAAAAAGCTGCACCTGATGCTTCTGCGATATACCCTTGGTCATCTTTAAGTAATGCTTCATCGTACCCGGCTTCAACCGCTTCATATTTCGCCATTTGAGAGTTAAGGTAGTTGGCTACAGCTTTGGCTTTACCCATACCTGATGTGTTGGGTGTTCTTGTCATGGATGAGATTTTTGCTCTTACTCCTTTTTTAAGCCCCTCTTCACCAAGATATGCACCCCATTCCCATGCAGAGATAGATACATTGACAGGACAGTCTTTATGGTAAAGGCCCATAACACCATACCCAAGATAAACAAGTGGTCTGATATAGGCACCATCAAAAAGTTCATTCTTCTGTAAGAGTTCTATCTGTGCATTATTGAGTTCTTCAGCTGTGTATGGTACATCCATCAGTGTCATCTTTGATGAGTTTAAAAGTCTTTGTGTGTGCTCTTGTAGTTTAAAGATCGCACATCTTCCATCTACTGTTTTGTAGGCTTTAGTTCCCTCTATGGCACCATTTCCATAATGTAGTGTATGTGTAAGTACATGTACTTTGGCATCATCCCAAGGTGTGAATTCACCATCCATCCAGATGTATTTTGCTTTGTTCATTATCGTTTGCTCCAAGACTTACCTATACGGCAGTCAAAATTAATGAATTATTTTAGCTAAATTGTTGTTAATAGTCGGTTATCTGATTCATACGTTTATCATATGTATAATATTGCTTAATAACTATACAGTCTATGCTGTCGTACACAACTATTTTATTGCTATACTTTCACTATGAATTATTAAGTGTAAAAGGAAAATGAATGAAAGAATTTATTAATGTTTATGAAGAAAACCAGGAAGATATTGAAAAGTTCATCATCACAACTTTGAAAAATATTGGTTCAATCTTAGCAGAAGAATCAAATATCTATAAGAAGATATTTAAAACATTTCCTTCCATGGAACTGCTTTACATTACAGATCAGGATTTTAATCAAACTTCTCCTAATATCTTTAGAAATAAAAAAGATGCATTGCAAGAGGGTAAAAACAGAGCTTATATGAGTACGAAAGTGACGCAAAAAGATGAAGAGTTTTCCATAAGTTCCCCTTACATCAGTTCTGCAACAGGAAGAACTTGCATTACGGTGATGAAAAAAGAGGAAGATCAGTATGTTTTTATCGATTTTAGACTTTCTGGGCTATTAGGAAGACTTGGCTTAGTCGAGTTAAATCCAGAGTTTAACAAATTTACAAAAATCTTTTATAAAGCAGTAGGTTTTTCACTAATGGCCTTTGCTTTTTTTGCTATTATTTATGCACTGCTCGGATATGCTTCAAGTATTTTTATAGAAGGGAACTTCTCTCTTGATGCACTTTTTAAACCTATTGTAGCACTTACTTTGGGACTGGCTATCTTTGACCTTGCCAAGACCATTTTGGAACGAGAAGTCTTTTTCAAGAATTACAGTAAAGAGGATGAAGATGCAAATGTTTTAACGAAGTTTTCTATTGCTATTATCATCGCACTTTCCATTGAAGCATTGATGGTGGTGTTTAAGATCGCGTTACATGATTACTCACAGATGATACATGCACTTTATCTGATCCTTGGTATTGCACTGATTATCATATCATTGGGTGTCTATAGTTTTTTAGCAAAAAGATAAGAGCTTGGATAACGGGTTTTATTAAAATAAGTTTGTATTATATTAGGTTCCTATGGTATACTTTTCTTGATTTAAATCAAGGAATTTACCTATGTTTGAACTTAAAGATATTCCACTCTTCTCAGGGCTTAGTGAAAGACAATTAACTGAACTCCAAGATCATATACATGTGAAACATTACAGTAAAGACAACATTGTATTTTATGAGGAAGAGAAGAGTGAGTATCTGCATATTTTACTGCAAGGAAATGTAAGGCTGTATAAGACCAATCCTTCAGGTAAAGAGGTCTATTTACATGGCATGACCGCACCTTCACCTCTTGCTTTGTTCCCGGCATTGGAAAGAGTGGCATTTCCTGCGACTTGCGCATTTCTTTCAGAGGGTGCAGTGGGTTTTTTACCACTGGATAAACTGCATAAGTGTTTAGAAAATTTAGACTTTTCTTTAGCTATGATCAAGGCTATGTCAAAAAGGATGAAGTTACTTGAAAATCTACTGCATAAAGAGACTATATTTTCTTCAGAAGCGAAAATCGCAGATCTGATCTCCAATAACGCTAAAATCTTTCAATATTTGAAAAACAATGAAATAGCCTCTATTCTTAATATCACACCTGAAACCCTCTCCCGTATCTTAACTAAGCTCAAAAAAGAAGAGATTATTACTATAAAAGAACATGTTTTGACGATCCATGACCAAAAAGCACTTCAAGAGATCATAGAGACCAATAGTATGAAAAAAATTCATCAATTTAATTGAATAAAAAATTAATATACTACTTTATTTAATATGAGAGTGGAATTGTCTTAATTTATTTTTATTTATAATCTATTCAAATAATCCTAAAATCATCTTATTCTTGATGTATGTCAAGAATTTATCTTCTGTATAGCGTTATCCTAATTATGTATATTTATATTTAACTAATTACCAAAAGGAGGAAAGATGTCATTAAATAGACGAGATTTTTTGAAAAATTCAGCAGCAGTGGCAGCAGCGGGTGCAGTGGGAATAGCAGTCCCTCAGGAAGCACAGGCAGCAGCAGCGAAAGCAGAATCCAAATGGAGATGGGACAAGGCAGCTTGTCGTTTCTGTGGTACGGGTTGCGGGATCATGCTTGCAACGAAAGATGGGCGTATTGTTGCCGTTAAGGGTGACCCTGCAGCTCCGGTAAATAGAGGTCTTAACTGTATTAAGGGGTATTTTAATGCGAAGATCATGTATGGTGCAGATAGACTGAAGACACCTCTGCTTCGTATGAATGATAAAGGTGAGTTTGATAAAAAAGGTAAGTTTAAAGCAGTAAGCTGGGAGCGTGCCTTTGATGAGATGGAAGTGCACATCAAAAAAGCACTTAAAGCATCAGGTCCAGAGGGTGTAGGTGTATTTGCTTCAGGTCAATATACTGTCATGGAAGGGTATGCTGCACAGAAAATGATGAAAGCAGGATTTAGATCAAATGCGATCGATCCTAATGCGCGTCACTGTATGGCATCAGCAGTTGTCGGTTTTTATCAAACATTTGGTATCGATGAGCCGAGTGGTTGTTATGATGATATCGAGCTTACAGATACGGTAGTCTCTTGGGGTTCAAATATGGCGGAAATGCACCCGATTCTCTGGTCACGTGTGACAGATAGAAAGCTTTCTAATCCAGATAGAGTAAAGATCGTAAATATCTCTACATACAGACACAGAACGTCTGATATTGCAGATATTGAGATCATTTTCTCTCCAAATACGGACTTGACGCTTTGGAACTACATCGCACGTGAGATCGTGATGAGAGATGATGCAGAGAAGATCATTGATTGGGACTTTGTGAAAAAACATATGGTATTTGCAGTGGGTCCTGTGAACATTGGTTATGGTTTACGAAGATCAACAGAAAAATCCGTTGTGGATGGAAAATATACGAAGTTAGAGATGGAAACTGTCTCTAAAGAGATGTCCAAGAAAGTCTCTGCTAAAGAAGCACCTGCATTGGCACCTTATGGTTACAAAGAGGGTGACGTCATGAAGAACACTCCAGGTACGTTAAAACACTGGGAGATCTCATTTGAAGAGTATAAGAAGTCATTAGAACCATATACACTTGAGTATACGGCTCAGAATACAAAAGGTGACCCAAATGAGGACATCGAAGTGTATAAGAAAAAACTTCAGGCATTAGCTGACCTTTATATCGAAAGAGGGAGAAAAGTGGTTTCATTCTGGACGATGGGTATGAATCAACATACACGTGGTACATGGGTAAATACATTGTCATACAATGTTCACTTCCTACTCAATAAACAAGCGAAACCAGGTTCTGGTGCATTCTCACTTACCGGACAGCCAAGTGCCTGTGGTACAGCTAGAGAAGTTGGTACATTCTGTCATAGACTTCCAGCAGATATGATGGTTAAGAATCCTAAACACAGAAAGATCACTGAAAATGGCTGGAAAGTACCAGAGGGTACGATCAACCCGGTAGGGAATCAGCACATTATGAAGATCCATAGAGATATCGAAGATGGTGTGATCAAGTTTGCATGGGTTAATGTATGTAACCCTTATCATGATAGTGCAGCTGCCTCTCACTGGATCAAAGCGGCAAGAGAGATGGATAATTTTATCGTTACATCGGATGGATATCCTGGTATTTCTGCAAAAGTGTCTGACCTTGTACTCCCATCAGCAATGATCTATGAAAAATGGGGTGCATACGGAAATGCAGAACGTCGTACACAACACTGGAGACAACAAGTTCTTCCTGTAGGTGACGCGATGTCTGATACTTGGCAGTGGGTAGAACTTTCTAAAAGATTTACGGTTGGTGATCTTTGGGGTGAGTCTACACTAAGAAATGGTAAAAAACTTCCAAATATTATCAAAGATGCTGCAAAAATGGGATATACAAAAGATACGACCATGTATGATATTTTATTTGCCAATAAAAAAGCAAAATCATACAAGTTGAATGATAATTTCCCTCAGGCTGGGTATGATGATACTGAATCACGTGGTGATAGTAGAAACGTACTTGGTTCAGATGGTAAACCATGGAAAGGATATGGTTTTATGATCCATGAGTACCTTTTTGAAGAGTATGCTGAGTTCGGTAGAGGACATGGACATGACCTTGCACCATTTGAAGTGTATCACAAAGTAAGAGGTCTTAAGTGGCCGGTTGTTGATGGTAAAGAGACGCAGTGGAGATTTAATGTCAAATATGATCCATATGCAGCTAAAGCAGCCAAAGAGACAGGTGCTGATGACTTTGCATTCTACGGAACATTGGCTAAAGCCTTAGCACAGGGTGACCTTAAAGGTATCAAAGATAAAAACAAAAAATCGCTTAAGAATAAAGCGAAGATCTATGCTAGGCCATATATGGATCCACCGGAAATGCCGGATGAAAACTATGATACATGGTTGTGTACAGGTAGGGTACTTGAACACTGGCACACTGGTACGATGACGATGAGAGTTCCTGAACTTTACCGTGCAGTACCAGAAGCACTCTGTTATATGAACCCTGATGATGCGAAGCAGAAAGGCTTTAAACAGGGTGGACTTATCTGGATTGATTCACGTCGTGGTAAAGTCAAAGCTAGAGTAGAGACAAGAGGGCGTAACCGTATGCCTCAAGGGCTTGTATTTGTACCGTTCTTTGATGAAAAAGTCTTCATTAACAAAGTGTGTTTAGATGCAACATGTCCAATGTCTAAAGAAACAGACTTTAAAAAATGTGCAGTTAAACTCTATAAGGCATAAGTATGGCACACTCTAACGGCAGACGAAACTTCATGGCGACGACCTTCCAAAGTGTCGGATTAGCAGCCCTTGGTGGGATGTTGTGGAGTGGCTATACAGATTCGGTGAAAGCTTCACCGTTGGTACTCAGACCTCCTGGGGCATTGCCTGAAAAAGATTTTTTAGCGGCATGTATCAAGTGTGGTCTTTGTGCAGAAGCGTGTGTGAACAGAGATACAAATATCGATAAAGAGACAGGAAAACCAAGACCGGGTACCTTACAAATGGCAAAAGGGGGTGACTCCTTACTGATAGGAACACCTTACTTCGTGCCAACAGAAGTACCTTGTTATATGTGTGAAGATATTCCTTGTGTACCTGTCTGTCCGTCAGGTGCTTTAGATATGCCGACTCTTCTGAATGAAAAAGAAGAACTTGACATTAACAAAGCTTCCATGGGACTTGCAGTGGTACACAAAGAGTCATGTATCGCTTTTTGGGGTATACAGTGTGATGCGTGTTATCGTGCCTGTCCTCTTTTGGACGTAGCGATCACGCTTGAATACGTAAAAAATGAGAGAACAGGTAAACATGCATTCTTGCTTCCTATTGTACAAGATCATGCCTGTACGGGTTGTGGTCTTTGTGAGCAAGCATGTGTGACTAAAGAACCTGCTATTTTTGTACTCCCGAATGATATAGCCAAAGGTAAAGCAGGAGACCATTATGTTAAAGGTTGGGATAAAAAAGATCAAGAGCGTGTAAAAGATGCTCAAGGATTGGAGACAAAAACAAAACGAAGTGAAAAATCTTCGGCTGATTATCTGAATACGGAGGTAGAGTACTAATGAAAAACATAAAATACTTACTTCTTAGAAGAGCGACTCAGATAGGTCTAATGTTTCTGTACTTTTCTGCCAATGCGTATGGTTGGAATATCTTGGCCGGTACCTTTGGTACTTCATATATCTTTGGTACGATCCCTTTGGCAGATCCGTATACCACACTGCAAGTGTTGGCAACCGGGTTTGTGTTGGGTGTAGATGTGCTACTTGGTGCAGCGATCATTACGCTGTTTTATTTTGTGATCGGCGGTAGGGCATTTTGCTCATGGGTCTGTCCTATCAATATGGTGACAGATCTGGCCAATTGGATCAGACGTAAGTTGAACCTTGATAAAGAAGAGGTTAATTATCGTTTTATGAAACGAAGTGCGCGGTACTGGATCATGGTAGTGGGACTTATTGTTTCTGCTGTTGTTGGTGTGGCTGCATTTGAAGTGGTCAGTCCTATTACCATTATGCAAAGAGGTATTGTCTTTGGTTTTGGTATGGGAGCAGCAGTGGTAATCGTGATCTTCCTTTTTGATCTCTTCGGAGTGAAGAATGGATGGTGTGGCCATTTATGTCCTTTAGGTGCGGCATACTCGATCATAGGAAGTCAAAGTCTTGTAAGAGTAAAGCATGATCATGAGGCGTGTACGGACTGTATGAACTGTAAAGTAGTGTGTCCTGAAAGTCAGGTCTTACATATGGTTAACAAAGAGAGTATCTCTGTGACAGATGGAGAGTGTACGAACTGTGGAAGATGTGTGGATGTGTGCGATGATAATGCACTAGGTTTTAGTATTCGTAGTTTTACGAAAAAAAATGTAGGAGGAAAAATATGAAGAAAATAGCAAAAGTTGTAGCTCTTGGTGCTCTATTGGCAACTACAAGTGCATATGCTGTGAGTGTAGCAGGGTGTACCGGGTGTCATGGACAGTACTTTGAAAAGGCAGCATTAGGTAAATCGAAGATCGTGAAAGACATGTCTTATAAAGAGATCAAAGATGCAATGATGGGTTATAAAAATGGAACCTATGGGGATACGATGAAAGGCTTGATGGAAGCACAAGTAAAACATCTTAGTGATGCGCAGATCGAAGCGATGTCATTGCTAATGAAAACTGAAGCAGGTGTTCCTACGCAAAAGGCAACTGAGCATGCAGCGGCAGCAGCGGTCGCAGCGGCAGGAGGAACCTATGTGAACCTTAATGAGGATGCTTCTGATGTATCGCGTATACACGATGAAGATCTAAGTACTAAAAAAGCAGTCTCTGAAGCATCACTGGGACTTAGAAAAACAGATCTTTATAGTGAAGATACAACAACTGGAGCACAAGCAGACTACAGCAGACCAAGTCCTGGTGCATCTACAAAATTTGAAAGAGCATTTAAAGATGCACCGCCGATGATCCCACACTCTGTTGAAGGATTATTGCCTATTACAAAGATGAACAACCAGTGTCTTGGATGTCACCTGCCTGAAGTTGCACCAAGTGTAGGTTCTACACCGATCCCGGCAACACACTTTACAAACTATAGACCATCTACGACTATGAAAGATGGCGTTGTGCTTAAAGAGGGTCAGGTATTAGGGAAAAATATGCCAAATACTTCAGATGTTGTCATAGCAGAAACGACAAAAGGTGATACCTTGTATCAAGGTCGTTTTAACTGTACTCAGTGTCATGCACCACAGTCAAAAATGAAAACATCTGTAGCCAATACATTTAGACCTGATTTTGGAAGTGATGAGATGAAAGGACATTCCAGTCTTGAAGCTGCTATGAATGAAGGTATTGAATATGAAGTGGCTGAATCAGCACCTTATATGGAAGGTCAGTAAGAGTGGCAAGCAGACGTGATTTTCTAAATACGTTCAGAAGGCCGTTAGAACAAAGCAAGGAGAGCTCACCTTTAGTGGTGAGACCTCCGTATGGTTTAAATGAATCTCTTTTTCAGAGTGAGTGTGTTGTATGTGAAAATAAGGCATGTGTCGCTTCTTGTGATGAACAGATCATAGTAATCCAGGCAGATGGCACACCCAAACTGGATTTTTCTAAAAGTGGATGTACCTTTTGTGATGATTGTGCAAGTGTGTGTGAAACAAATGTATTGAGTCTGGAGAATGTGCATACTTCAGAGCATATCAATGCTACATTTTGTATCTCGACTGAGGGTTGTGTGGCGCATCATGGGGTGATATGTTTTTCCTGTAAAGAACCTTGCATCGATGATGCTATACTTTTCAATGGTATGTTCAACCCTGTCATAGACATGGACAGATGTACCGGTTGCGGTTTTTGTCTGGGACGCTGTCCTACACAAGCCATAGATTTTACTGCGATACCTCTTGCAGTTTTAGATAATACAATGGAGCAAATATCTTGACAATAGAAACTTTTAAAAAATCCTATCCAAAGCTTTTTACAAAACTACCCGAAGATGTGTCAGAATTACGATACTTATTGGTCATAGATGTGAATTATGATGATGAGGATTCAGATGAGTTTGATGCCATAGACCCTGAAGATTATAACTTTCTTCTCTATACTACTGAGATGTTACAAGAAGCAGTAGGAGAACCGACGATGGTTGAGTTGGTAAAAAAGCTTAAAGAGCATCAAGATATAGAGGAATTCTATCTTTCAGATGTAGATCTGTATGGTATACAAACAGATCTTGATGAAGAAGGAATTGCGCATATGGTCTTTGGTTCTTTAGAGGAGACCTTAGCGTGAAAAAGATCTTCATTGTTTTATTTGCCAGTATGGTATGGCTTAATGCTGTTGAGGTATTTTCTCCTGCACTGGAGATAAAAGTGAATGGTATGAGTAAGGATATGGTACTTCGTGAAAAAGAGCTTATTATAGGTACTACAAACGGTGTGCTGCAAGTCTATGATCATGAGGCAAAGGTCTTTACAAAAACATTTACTCTCCCAAAAGTAAAAGATTTTATGGGAGATATGATAGCCCCTCGTGTTTTTTCCGTTGATAAAATTGATGGACGTTACCTGCTCTTGAGTGACAGCGGAAAAGGCGGTTATTCGAACCTTTGGATACATGAGAACAATGTCACTACACAGCTACTCTCAGCAGTAGATAAAAAGGCTGCCATTAAAGCAAGGTTTATCAACAAAGATCAGATCTTGCTAGGATATCTTTCCAATGAAGCTGCGCTGTTTGACATTAAAAGTAAAGAAGAGTTGTATCGCGTACAGTTGAGTGAATCAAAATTTTCAGATTTTGCTTTAAATAAAGCCAAAACGCAAGCTGTATTTAGCTGTGAAAGCGGTGTATTGAATGTGATAGATACACAGACAGGGAAAATAGTGAAAGTACTAGAGGGTATGAATGTTGATAATGTCTATAGAGTAGATTTTAAACAAGGTATTGTTTCTGCTGCAGGACAAGACAGAAGAGGATCATTGTATGATATTGTCATGGGTACAGCCACCTATATAGAAGGTAATTTTCTTATCTATGCGACAGGGCTGAGCCCAAGTGCGAAAAAAGTGGCCTTTGTTATGGATGAAAAAAACAATATATCTATCTATAGAAGGTCAGACAAGTCAAAAATAGCAGAACTTCAAGGGCAAAAGAGTACACTTAACAATATTATCTTCAAAGATGAAAATACGCTTTTTTCTTCCAGCGATGATAGTACTGTGATGATGTGGAAACTAAATAATAGGAGAAATTAGAAATGAATATATCAAGTATAGTAGTACAAGTAAAACCAGAAAATTATGACGTTTTAAAAGAAGAGTTGGAAGCAAACGGTGTGTGTGAGTATCACTTTGGTGACAAAGAAAAAGGTAAAATGATCGTTACTATAGAGGGTTCAGGAGTAGAAGAGGAGATCAAAAAACTTGTACAGATCCAACAAACCAAAGGTGTACTTGCTGCAGATATGATGCAAACCTACCAAGAAGAGCTTGAAGGTGCCATCAAAGAGCTAGAAGAAGCAGATGTTGTGCCTGATATGTTAAATATGGACAGTGTTGATGTACGTGACATCATCTACAATGGTGACTTGAAAAAGAAAGATTTTAAAGGCGGCGTGTAATGGTAATCATAGAGTCAGTCATCAAGACCAACCCTTTGGGTCGTTGGTACATAGAGTTAAGTGATACCATGAAAGAAGAGAGTATGGAAATTTGCCTGGACATCAACGAATATGCTCATAAGATAGAGATGATGGGTTCAGAGTATGATGGTGAAGTCGAGGTGGCATGGTCCAGTGATGAAGGTGTAACTGTAGAGCAGATCAATGAAGTACGCCAGCAAATTATGGCATATGAAGCTGAAATAGAAGCTCAGAAGAATCAGTCAGGACAAGAGAATACAGAGTGGACACCTAACGCGTAACTCTTCTTCAAAGGGTTACTACTATGACGGTTCTTCACATCATAAAAGATAAAATAAATAGAATTTCCATTACCTTTTGATATAATCAAACAATTTTACAAATAAGGTACAACAATGTCTAATATAGCACAAGCCAAAATTTTTTTTGGTTCTATGGAAGAAAATAAAGAAGCACAGCAGGAACGAAAGAGTCCTTTTGATGGTGCTGCTGTAAGTACAGCTCCTGTATGTGATGTGGATGACACACTAAAGGCACTCAATATTGCTAAAGCTGCAAGTAAAGCAGCAGCTAGATCTCCATTGTCTCAACGTATTTTATGGTTGGAGGATGTGGCAAAAAGACTTACAGAAGAGAAAGAAGCATTTGCTTTGATGTTGGCCAAAGAAGTGGCAAAGCCTATTGCATTTTCCCGTATCGAAGTAGAGCGATGTGTGGAAACGATCAAGATCACTGTGATGGAGCTTGCAAATCTTTCAGGAGAAACTCTCCCTACGGACATTATGCCTAGCGGTAAAAAAACATTGGCATATTTTAGACGTGAGCCTGTAGGGGTTGTTGCCTGTATTACACCGTTTAATTTTCCTTTGAATCTTGTGGCACACAAAGTAGCTCCGGCACTAGGTGCAGGAAATACCGTAGTATTGAAACCTACACCTGAAGCACCTATGACAGCCTATATGTTTGCAAAGCTTTTTGTAGACTCAGAGTATGCCATTAAAGATGCACTCTCTGTAGTGTATGGCGATGCAGAAGTAGGTTCAACACTGGTTCAGAGTGACATTCCAAGGGTCATTAGTTTTACAGGTTCTGTGCCAGTAGGAAACATTATTACCAAACAGGCGGGTATTAAGAAAGTAAGCCTTGAGCTGGGTGGTAATGCTGCAACTTACATAGATAAAAGTGCAGACCTGGCTCTTGCCGCTGCACGTTGTGCATTTGGGGCCTTTTACAACTCCGGACAAGTGTGTATCTCTCTTCAACGTATTTATGTGAATGAAGAGGTATATGAAGCGTTTGCAGAACTTATAGCACAAGAGACGAACAAACTGAAAGTCGGCTCACCTTACGAAGAAGATACGTTTATGGGTCCACTGATAGATGATGAGTCTAGACAAAGAGCGAATGGATGGATAGCTTCAGCGAAAAGTGAAGGTGCAAAAGTCATCGCAGGTGGTGTAGAGGTAGATGGTATCTTCCCTCCAACTGTTATGGCAGATGTGACAGATGATATGAAGATCATCTGTGAAGAAGTTTTTGCACCTATCGTAAGTCTGGTAGCGGTACCTGACTATGAAACGGCTGTAGAGAAAATGAATGACTCCCCATACGGATTGCAGTTTTCTATTTTCACCAATGATCTGAAAATGACACAGGCATTTATAGAAGATGCAGAATGTGGTGGAGTGATTATCAATGACATACCAACACTTCGTTTTGATGTACAGCCTTATGGTGGTGCCAAGCTTTCAGGGGTGGGAAGAGAAGGTCCTAAGTGGGCACTTGAAGAGTTTACTGAAGTCAAGTCAATTGTGATTTGCTAAAAAATTAAATAAATAGGGGTTTTTATGGATTATATATTTCAAGCAGGATTTTTAGGAACGAGAGCACCACTTTTTATGGATATTGTATCTGTAATTGTTGCAGCGTTGCCTTTTTTGATTTATGGGGCGATCATGCTTGCCAAGAAGAAGAATTATAGTGCACACGAAAAGGTACAGAAACTACTTTTTATAACATCTGTGATTGTTGTAGGATTTTTTGAATATGGTGTGCGTATGGAGGGTGGATACAAGAATCTGATGGAAGGTAGTTCTGTATCACATGATTATCTCTTGTATGTATTGATTTTTCATATCATCATCTCTGTAATTACGTTGATTTTATGGGTAATGACACTTTTTTATGCAAAGCGTTATAAAAGACAATCTACGCTTCCAGGACTTTATTCTGAGGCACATAAAAAAGATGGAATACGCACTTTTATAGGCATTATATTAACCATGTTAACTGGTGCTTGGGTTTATGCGTTACTCTTTATATATTAAATATGAAAAAGGTCGCCATTTCCGCTTGTCTTTTGGGTGAGAAGTGTCGCTATGATGCGACAGACAATAAAAATGAAATACTTTTAGAACAATTAAAAGATACTCAACTCATTCCTTTTTGTCCTGAAGATTTTGCCTTTGGTACGCCTCGCCCTACGATGGATCTGATAGAAAAACAAGAAGGGCATAAAGCCATATCTAATTTAAATGGAGAAGATTTATCTACTCCTATCGTTCAATATGCTACACTGTTTTTTAACACACATCCAGATGTAGATCTGTTTATAGGTAAGGATAGAAGTCCAAGTTGTGGGGTATGTTCAGCAAGACTCTATGACGAAGAGAAAAACCTACTCTCTTCAGAAGAAGCAGGGCTTATGGCAAAAGAAGCAAAAAAACGAAATATAACCTGCGTAGACGCAGAAGATTTTAGGGGATCAGTATGAGAAGAATTGAAATTCACTGCAGAGAGGCACTAAATGCCGATTCGTAAAATAATATGGTTGGTACTGCTGAGTACACTCTTTTTAAATGCAAGTGCACAATATGAGAATGGTACGAAAGAAGCTATCGTTAAAATCTACACCAATGCAAAAATACCAAACTATCAAGAACCCTGGAACAGTTCAATGCGCAGTAGTACAGGTTCTGGTGCCATTATAGAGGGTGGGTACATTCTAACGAATGCGCATGTCGTAGCCAACCAAGCTTTTATAGAAGTGCAGCGTTATGGACAACGTAAACGCTACATCGCCAAAGTGTATGCTGTTTCACACCAGGCGGACCTGGCACTCTTAAAAGTAGAGGAAAAGGCATTTTTTGCAGGGGTAAAACCGCTCACTTTTGGTTCACTTCCTAATGTTGAACAAAAAATTGTCGTTTATGGTTATCCTATGGGAGGAAGTACTCTCTCTGCAACGATTGGGGTGGTTTCACGTATAGAACATCATACCTATGCACACAGTGGAGAGTCTTTTTTGGCAGT
>CAKZWP010000108.1:0-30625 GCA_937921845.1 uncultured Sulfurovum sp. | reverse complement strand
CGTTGAGTATAAGTGCTTTAGAGTGTGTAACCTCGACACCCTTCATGGCTCCACCAGTACCTGGAAATTGTACTGCATCTTGCATATGGAAATGTATGTTGTTATAGTATGCTTCTATCTCTTTTTGGATACGTTCTGCTTGATGGTAGAGTACGACAGTAATATCATCAGAGATTTTTTGTGCGGCATCTATGGCATGGAAGAGCATAGACTTTCCAGAGATTTCATGAAGTACCTTTGGCGTAGTAGACTTCATTCTTGTACCTTGACCTGCAGCGAGTATGACAACACTTATAGACATTTTGGACCTTTTGGGTAAAATTACACATATATTTTATTATTGTGATTATATCCAATGCAAATTAAAGGTATGAAATTTGAACTGTAAACATTTTGGAAGTTGTGGGTCTTGTGGGCTATATGAGATAGGGTACGAGGAGCAATTAAAGCAAAAAGAGGAGAGGGTTTCGGGACTCTTGGCTCCTTTTTATCAGGGAACTCTAGAAGTATTTGATTCTCCTACAGATCATTACCGAGCCAGAGCAGAGTTCCGCATTTGGCATGAGGGTGATGTCTGTGATTATGCTATGGGGAACATCGAGAAAAAAGGTGCTATAAACATAGAAGAGTGTCCTAAAGTTATAGGGCCTATAGAAAAACGTATGTGGAAATTACTTGAAAAGATCAATGCCTCTACAGAAATTTTAAAACAACGTCTTTTTGCTGTCGAATTTTTAGCAACGACTACAGATGAATGTCTCATAACAATGTTGTACCATAGAAAACTGGATGATGTTTGGAGTGCTGAGGCAAAGAAGCTTGAAGCAGAACTGAACTGTAAGATCATGGGACGAAGCCGTAAACAAAAAGTGATCCTTTCAGATGAATTCGTCACGGAAAAGTTAGATATAGATGCTAAAACATTTACCTATGTTCAGTATGAGAACGGTTTTACACAGCCAAATCCTACAGTCAATATAAAAATGATAGAGTGGGCCATCAAACAAGCTAAAACAGTGGGGTATGGGGATTTTTTAGAGAGTTACTGCGGACTGGGAAATTTCACACTGCCTCTTTCTCATTATTTTGATAAGGTTTTGGCTACGGAGATCAGTAAACGTTCCATCCATGCAGCGCTTGAGAACTGTGCTCTCAATGATGTAGAAAATATTACTTTTGCAAGATTGGCATCTGAAGAGATGACAGAAGCTCTGAATGGGGTAAGAGAGTTTTCCAGACTCAAAGACATAGATCTGGAAAGTTATAATTTTAGTACGGTATTGGTAGACCCACCAAGAGCAGGATTGGATGAGAGTACTATAGAACTCATTTCAAATATAGAGAATATTATCTATATTTCATGTAACCCTGAAACACTTGCAAGAGATTTGGAAACACTGGTCCAAACACATGATGTGATAGAAGCAGCGATGTATGATCAGTTTCCGCATACTACGCATGTAGAGAGTGGTGTTTTCCTTCGTAAAAAGTAAGAGTATATTCTTCTTTGCCTCTCTTTTTAAGAGAGCGCATAACTTCAAGTCACTCGTAACAACTTTAGTTAAAAGCGTTTTTTATGATTATCCAAATAAAAGTTTGTGTTCGATCATTGCACAGTAATTTTGTACAACATTAATGCCTGCATCTTTTACTCTTTGCGCTGCATCATTGTTTATGAGTTCAAGCTGCGTCCAGTAGGTTTTCACATCACCACGTGCTATCACTGCGTCGGCAATGGCATCTAGTGCAGCAGGTTTTCTAAAAACCACTACCATATCTACAGGTTCATCTATCTCTGCAAGACTTCTATAGACTTTCTCTCCTAAGATAGTATCTCCCTTAGGGTAGACAGGGATCATTTTATAGCCTACCTCTTTTAAGTAGTGAGCCACATGGTTACTCGCTTTTGTAGTATCAGGTGATGCACCTAAAATAGCTATAGTTTTAGCCTCTTCAAAATATTTTTTCATCTCTTCACTGTTACTATTAACTCGCGGCAATTCGCATTCCATGCTTTATCCTTAATTCTGATATAATTCTTACAATATAATATCTAGGAAAGATAATGTTAGACTTAAAAAGTATAGAAAAAGCGTACGATAGGGTATCCAATGTAGTACATAGGACACCCCTCTCTTATGCACCTATTTTAAGCCAATTAAGTGGCTATGAAGTGTATCTTAAAAAAGAGAATTTACAGCGTACAGGTGCATTTAAACTCAGAGGGGCTTTTAATAAAATTGCTTCTCTTATAGAGGCGGGTGACAGACGTGGTGTTGTTGCAGCATCTGCAGGTAATCATGCACAGGGTGTGGCTTTTTCAGCAAAATACTTTGACTTAGATGCAACCATTATTATGCCAGAATCAACACCATTGACCAAAGTCATGGGAGTGAAAGAGTTTGGTGCAAATGTGATACTTCATGGGGCTAACTATGATGAAGCTTATGCTTATGCAGTGACATTTGGTGAAGAGAATAACTATGCTTTTGTACATCCTTTTGCAGATGATGAAGTGATGTCAGGACAAGGGACTGTGACACTTGAAATATTTGATGAGATAGCTGATCTTGATGCGCTTGTTATTCCTGTAGGTGGAGGAGGGCTTATCTCAGGTATGTCTGTGGCAAGTAAAGCCCTCAATCCTGAGTGTAAGATCATAGGTATATCCTCAGAAGGAGCACCTGCGATGAAAAACTCTTACGATGCAAAAACACCAATCGATACAACCTCGGTGAGAACCATAGCAGACGGTATTGCCGTACGAGATACTTCACCGATCACCTTAGAGTATATCTTAAATAATGTAGATGTGTTTGAGACAGTTGGTGAAGATGAGATCGCTTCTGCCATACTCTTTTTGTTGGAAAAACAAAAAGTATTGGTAGAGGGTGCAGGTGCGGTAGGTGTTGCTGCACTTTTACATGGGAAGATAGATCTACCTAAAGGTTCAAAGGTAGGCGTGGTACTTAGCGGTGGAAATATAGATGTTACGATGCTTTCTCTGATCATCGAAAAAGGGCTTATGAAGTCTGCACGTAAGATGAAACTTCTTGTAACGCTCATAGACAAACCAGGTGCCTTGCAGTCATTGACCGAAATACTTACTCATACAGGTGCAAATATTGTACAGATCGGATATGACAGAACGTCTATAGATCTGGAATTTGGTGATGCGCATGTTTCTGTTTCCTTAGAGACTAAAGGGTTGGAGCATCAAGCAGAGATAAGAGCACAATTAAAAGAGGATGGGTTTTCTTTTAAAGAAGAGCATTAGATGATAGCGATTGATCTAGGTTCAAATACTTTACGTGTATTAGAGTATGACTGCACTACAGGTAGACAGATATCCGAGTATGAAAAGACTGTTAAAACGGCAGATGGATTGGCACATCATGGCACTATCAATAATGAAGCTATAGGTAGGGTCATCTCCGCAATTCAAGAAGCACAAGAACAGATAGACTTTTCCTCTTCAGTTGTCAGGGCTGTGACAACTGAAGCTGTACGCAGAGCAGTGAACTCAGATGACGTCCTTTCTCAAATCAAGAATGCAACAGGTGTAGCCTTTGACATTATCTCCGGTCAAGAAGAGGCAAGACTGACTTTACTTGCTGTGAAGCACAGACTAAATACATTACAATATCCTTCTGATACCTTTGTGCTTATAGACATAGGCGGGGGTTCCACTGAACTCATCTTTCATTATGAAAATGAAACTGTTTCCAAAAGTTTTCCTGTGGGGATAGTGACCATCGCCCAAATCCATGAAACACTGGAAAATATAGAGAAAATACTTCCCAAAGAGATGGCTGAGATACAAATCTTTTGTGAGCAAATGTATGAGACTAGAGGTAAAGTAAATGCCTTTGTTGCTACAGCCGGAACACCCACTACGGTGGCAGCGATGAAACTTGGCCAAAATTATGAAACCTATGACGCCACCAAGATAAATGGTACTGCACTTGAAGTAGGTGAGTTGGATATCTACTTACAAAAATTACTCTCCATGCCATTTGAAGAGAGAGAAATCGCTGTAGGTACAGGACGTTCTGATCTTATCGCTGCAGGTATACTTATCTATAAACAACTCTTCTCTTTGTTAGGATTTGAACGTTGTGTAGTCATAGATTATGGCTTACGTGAAGGTGTAGCGATAGAAGCTTGCTCGGATGAGACCCATTAAACTCTAATCTTTTTTAGCTATAATCAACAAAAATATATTTAAATGGAGTGTAAACCATGCAGATGAGTGGTGCACAAATGGTGTGTGAAGCGATTATCGCTGAGGGTGTTAAGACCGTATTTGGTTACCCTGGTGGAGCTATCATGCACGTTTATGATGAAATTTACAAGCAAGAGGGGTTTGAGCATATCTTGAACCGTCACGAACAAGCATCTGTTCATGCAGCAGATGGTTATGCAAGAGCTACGGGTGAAGTAGGTGTTGCTATGGTTACCAGTGGACCAGGGTTTACAAATGCGGTCACTGGACTTGCTACAGCGTATATGGACTCAATTCCTATGGTCGTTATCTCTGGACAAGTGCCTTTGGCGCTTATCGGTACAGATGGATTTCAAGAGATAGATGCCGTAGGTATATCTAGACCATGTACAAAACATAACTTCTTGGTACGTTCATTAGAAGAGCTTCCGCGTTTGATGAAAGAAGCATTTTATATTGCTCGTTCTGGAAGACCGGGACCTGTACTGATAGATATACCTAAAGACATCACTGTAGATATCGGTGAATTTGTCTACCCTGATTCTGTAGATATCCCTACGTATAAGCCAACATACAAAGGCAATAAAAAGCAGATAGATAAAGCGGTTGAAGCGATGAAAAAAGCAAAGAAACCGTTGCTTTACATCGGTGGTGGTGTTGTACTTTCAAATGCAAGTGACCTTGTACGTGAATTAGCACTAAAAACACAGATACCGGCGGTTGAAACATTGATGGCAAGAGGTGTACTGGGTGCAAAAAATCCACTGCTTCTTGGTATGTTGGGGATGCATGGTAACTATGCATCAAATATGGCGATGTCAGAGACAGACCTTGTTATCTCTCTTGGTGCCAGATTTGATGATAGGGTTACAGGTAAACTTTCTGAATTTGCCAAATATGCGGACATCATTCATGTAGATATCGATGCAGCGAATATTGGTAAGTTGGTTGATGTTGACTATCCTATCGTAGGTGATGTAACTGAAGTACTTGAAGCGATGTTACCACTTCTTGATGGTATAGATACAGACAGATTTCAGGCATGGAGAGAGATACTTAATCGTTATGATGATCTTCATCCTCAGTCTTTTGTCGATTCTGATGAAGTCATCAAGCCGCAATGGGCTATAGAACGCATCGGGGAGCTTGTAGGTGAAAATGCCATTATCACTTCAGATGTTGGACAACACCAAATGTGGGCAGCACAACATTTCCCATTTGACAGACCACGCCAATGGATCAATTCCGGTGGATTGGGAACAATGGGCTTTGGTTTTCCTGCAGCTCTGGGTGCTAAAAAAGCCTTCCCGGATAAAACAGTTATCAATGTCACAGGTGATGGTTCGATCCTTATGAATATGCAGGAGCTTGTAACAGCAGCTGAGTATAAAATACCAGTCATCAACCTGATACTCAATAACCATTTCTTGGGAATGGTTAGACAGTGGCAGACGTTCTTTTATGAGAAACGTTACTCAGAGACAGACTTAACGTTCCAACCAAATTGGAAAGCCTTAGCTGAAGCGTGTGGTGGTATAGGGTATGATGTTACAACAAAGGCGGAGTTTGATGCGGCTATCAAGGATGCTATAGAACAAGACAAAGTATGTTTTATGAACGTTGCTGTAAATCGTTTTGAAAACGTACTTCCAATGGTACCATCAGGCGGTGCACTCTTCAATATGATGTTACCACAAAAAGGAGAGGAATAATGGCAAATTCTATTAATGAAAGACGTGTTATTTCTGTTATCGTGTTGAATGAAAGTTCTGTTCTTGCACGTGTTACGGCACTTTTTGCAGGACGTGGGTATAACATTGAGTCACTGACCGTAGCACCTATACCAGACAGTGAGATGTCACACATTACAATCGCAACCAATGGTTCTACTAAAGTGATGGAGCAGATTACCAAGCAGTTACACAAATTGATTCCTGTCTATAAAGTGATTGAGCATGAAGAGATGGTTGAAAAAGAGATGGTGTTAGTGAAGTTTCCTATCACTGAACATTTAAGTGATATTGGTGCATTATGTGCAGCATATAATGGCGGTATAGCAAATGTTGGTAAAGATATGATCATTGCTATGGTAGCAGATGAACCAAAACGTATACAGCATTTCATAGAAGCAGCACAGCGTTATAATCCTACAGAGGTTATACGTGGCGGTGTTGTGGCTATAGAAAGATAAAAATTATTCTACTTCTGTCACTTTCCTATGAGGCGAGTGACACCTACTTTAAGTTAAAAGGACCACTTTATGACTTACACACTCTCAAAAATTACAGAACATATTGGGTTAGATTTTCAAGGTGAAGATATCACTATAGAGGGGATACATACACTGAGCGAAGCAACCTCCTCACAACTTAGTTTTTTTACTGACAGTAAATATGCTTCACAGCTGGCAGATACCAAAGCAGCAGCTGTACTGATAGACGAAAAGCATGCAGCGCTATTGCCTTCTGGTACGATAGCCCTTATTACAGATGAAGCGTATCTTAAATTGGCACTGGCTTCTAAGTTCTTTGCCCATAAATTTGGAAGTGAGGCAGAACAGCCTACTGTAGGTGAGGGATGTGATATAGACAAAAACGTCTCTTTTGGTAAAAACGTCACACTTGGCGATAATGTTACACTCTTGGCAGGCTGTTATGTGGGTGATAATGTCACTATAGGTTCAGGGACTCTTCTTCATCCCAACGTGACCCTCTACCACCATACGAAAATTGGTTCTGAGTGTATCATACATAGTGGTACGGTGATCGGTTGTGATGGATACGGTTTTGCACATACAAAGCATGGTGAACATGTCAAGATCTATCAGAATGGTAATGTGGTGGTGGAAGATGATGTAGAGATAGGGGCAAACTGCACTATAGACAGAGCAGTATTTGGTACGACGTATATACGTAAAGGTACCAAGCTGGATAACCTTATACAAATCGCACACAATTGTGATGTAGGTGAGCATAGCCTTTGTGCTGCACAAGTTGGACTTGCAGGTTCTACGACTTTAGGCAGAAATGTAGTGATGGGTGGACAGAGTGCGACTGCAGGACATTTAGAGGTGGGAGCTTTTGCAACCATCGCGGGTAAAGGTGGTGTTACCAAATCTCTTGAAGGGGGTAAAACCTATGCAGGTTTCCCTGCAATAGACCATAAGATGTGGTTGCGTTTGCAAGCTAAAATGATGGGTTTGGTAAAAGGTAAAAAATAGTTAATTATTTGTGATATAATTAATTTACATTAAAAATTTAAAGGATGATTTATGAGCGGAACAGTAACGAAAATAGACGAAATGACGTTGAGTGGTACAAAAGATGGTAAGATCAGTATAACTACTGTATCTGAGCCTTATGGTCCAAAGAGTGAGAGTGTAGCAAGTATTGGTATTTCACTTCAGGCAGGTGCTGAAGAGCCAGATTGGAAAGTGCATATCCCTAAAGCCAATATAGATGCAGTGATTGCAGCATTGCAAGAGGCGAAAAAAAGTTTATAGTTTTCGAAAAAAAGTTAATGGGTCAGGCCCATTAACTACATCTCGTCATGCATCATGACTTTGTATTGGTCTAAAGCTCTTTGCATTAAGTCTTTATCTGGGATCTTTCTTCCTGCGATGTATCCGATGATATTGCCATCATCATCCAATTTTGGTTTGATCCATACAACAACCAGATAATATTTCCCCTCGTTTGTCATATTCTTAACAAAACCTTCCCAGTAGTTACCACCTTTAATTGTGTCCCACAAACCTTTAAACGCTGCTTTTGGCATATCCGGGTGTCTATTGATACTGTGTGGTGAACCAATGAGTTCTTCTTTTGTATAGCCAGTAAGTTCACGAAATTTACGGTTGGCATATGTGATGATACCAGCTGGATCTGTTTCAGTGATCATCACACCACCATCAAATGGCACTTCTATATCCACAGGATCTGGTTTTGTGATTTCTTTACCGGTGATAATATTTTTAATTGTTTTTCCCATTTTTTCTCCATAGGTATAGATAAGCTACATGAAAAGTTTTTACAGAACAGAATGAAGCAAACATGTAGTTAATGCATATTTGGCAGTTTGGCAATCTACATTGAGACCCATAACTTTCTGTCCTCACTTCACAATGAGTTTAGCATTTGATATTATAAATTATATAATATCTATCTATAGCTTATATCGACATAATGCTATAGCTTATAGCTGAGATTTAATCATATTTTCTTCATACTTTGCTACAATTACAGAATTATGATAAAGGGGCGTTTTTTGTCTATTACAGAAACTATAAAATCACTTTTACAAGAGCGTATACTCGTCATCGATGGTGCAATGGGTACACAGATACAAGACCTTAAAGTTCCAGCTACAGCTTGGTTGGACGATAAAGGTGTGGATCAAGAGGGTTGTAATGAATTATTGAACCACACCGCACCAGAACTTATTGGACGTATCCATAAGCGTTATGCTATGGCTGGTGCTGACTTACTTAAAACAAATACTTTCGGAACTATGCCATGGGTACTCGATGAGTACCAAATGGGTGAACGCGCCTATGAACTTTCAAAAAAAGGGGCCCAACTAGTAAAAGAGGTCTGTAATGAATATGGGACAGAATCTTCACCAAAGTTTGTCTTAGGTTCGATCGGACCTGGAACAAAACTCCCTTCACTTGGACACATTCACTATGATGAAATGTATGAAGGGTATAAGCTGTGTGCTTTAGGGCTTATAGATGGAGGGTGTGATGTTTTTCTTTTAGAAACATGTCAAGATCCTTTACAGATCAAAGCTGCTCTGCATGCCTGTCAGGATGCAAACGAAGAGAGAAATGTTCAACTTCCTATTATGGTTTCAGTAACCATAGAACTTAGTGGATCTATGCTTATAGGTACGGATGCTACGACGATCGTTACCATACTTGAACCGTTTGACATTCTCTCTCTTGGGTTTAACTGTGGTACGGGACCGGACCAAGTTAAAAAACATTTAAAAACACTTAGTGAACTGTGTAGCATACCTATATCTGTACATGCCAATGCGGGACTGCCTCAAAACCGTGGAGGGTACACGTATTACCCAATGGGACCAGATGAGTTTACAGATAAACAGTTAGAGTTTACTGCCTTTGACGGGGTGAGTTTTTTAGGGGGGTGTTGTGGTACGACGCCTCAGCATATACAAGCACTTAAAAAAGCTGTAGAAGTTATAGTGCCTAAAAAGCCAAGCGGTAGTATAGAGCCAAGCATTGCTTCACTTTTTAACACGACGGAACTTTTCCAAGAGCCTGCGCCACTACTCATAGGAGAGCGTTCTAACTCCACAGGTTCTAAAGCCTTTAGAGAACTCATCATCGCAAGTGATTATGAGGGTACTTTAACAGTAGGACAAGCACAGGTACGTGATGGTGCACACTGTTTGGATGTCAATGTAGAATTTGCAGGCCGTGATGGTGCAAAAGATATGAAAGCCATTATGGAGTTGTACAATCAGAAAATACCTTTGCCACTAATGCCGGATGCCACACGTGTACATACAATGGAAGAGGGTCTAAAGTGCATTGGTGGAAAGCCTATTATCAACTCTGTCAACCTTGAAGATGGTGAAGAGAAGTTCCATGCTATATGTAAATTGGCTAAAAAATACGGCTGTGCATTAGTTTGTCTGACCATTGATGAAGTAGGAATGGCAAAGACCAAAGAGGACAAAGTAGCCCAGGCAGAACGTATGTATGATATGGCTGTCAATGGTCATGGCATAGACCCACGAAATCTCATTTTTGATACGCTTACTTTTACGGTTGGTTCGGGAGACTTAGAGTATCGTGATGCAGCTATTCAGACACTTGAAGCAATCAAAGAACTACACATTAGACACCCTGAAGTAGGCTCAACTCTTGGGCTTTCAAACATCTCTTTTGGACTAGATGTAAATGCCAGACGCTATTTAAATTCAGTCTTTTTACACCACTGTTTACAAGTGGGGCTTACTACGGTGATTATTAATGTGAAGCATATTATCCCACTCTCTCGTATGAGTGACGACGACAAGGCTGTCTGTGAAGAATTACTTTTTTCCCCTGATGATCAGTCACTATTTAAGTTCATAGAACACTTCTCAGATGCAGTCATAGATGATGATGCAAATGACGAAGAATATGAAGCTATGAACAATGAAGAGAAAATAGCCAAACTGCTTTTGGACGGTGATAAAGAACGTATGATTCCACTTGTTGAAGAAGCAAGGCATGAGATAGAAGCAGACAGAATTGTCAATGAGATACTCATAGACGCTATGAAAGTAGTAGGGGAACTCTTTGGTTCCGGACAAATGCAACTTCCATTTGTACTTCAGTCAGCTGAGACGATGAAAACCACAGTGGACTATTTAAACCCTTACCTTACCAAGCAAGAAAAAGAGACGGACACTACACTGGTGATAGGTACAGTAAAAGGGGATGTACATGATGTGGGTAAAAATCTTGTAGACATTATACTCTCAAATAACGGTTTTAAAGTAGTCAATGTCGGTATAAAAACAGACTTGCAAGAGTACCTTGATGTAGTAGAGAGACAACCTATCCAAGCTATTGGTATGTCAGGTCTACTTGTAAAGTCTACAGCTGTGATGAAAGACAACTTAGAGGCCATGGCTGAGATGGGCATGAATATTCCTGTACTTTTAGGTGGAGCAGCACTCACACGCTCTTTTGTAGATGACTTCTGCCGTCCCATCTACAAAGGGCCTATCTTTTACTGTAGAGATGCCTTTGATGGGGTTATCGCGATGTCTCGTATAGAGAAGTATAATGATGACAATTCTGTTGGACTAGATACACGTATGGCTGGAGATATGAAAGAGCGTGAAGAGAAAGTAAAAAAAGAGGTCATCATTCCTCCTTTTGCTGACCTTAAGATGCCAGAAAAACAAGCTGTACCAACACCTCCATTTTGGGGTAGACGTGTACTTCAAAAAGATGACTTGGATCTTGACATGATCTTCAACTGGGTGAACCAAAGAACGGTCATCAAGTTTCACTGGGGATACAAATCTAAAGGTATGACAAAAGAGGAGTACCAAAAACTTCTTGACAAAACTGTCTATCCTGCCTATGAGCGTTTGAAAAAAGAGTTCATAGAAAAAGAGTTGTTTGAGCCAACTATCATCTATGGGTACTACCCGTGTAGAAGTAGTGACCAAGAGTTGTATCTCTTTGATGAAAGTCAAGGGTGGAATGTCGATGCCAATGCAAACCGTGAGCCGTTAGACAAAGTCATAGGAAATGCCGTAGGCACTTTTTCGTTTCCGAGACAAGGCAGAAAACCACACCGTGCACTCTCTGACTTTTTTCACCATGACAGACATGATGTGATGCCTATCACTTGTGTGAGTGCAGGGCCTAAGTTCTCAGCCTATGAAAAAGAGCTGTACGATGCAGGGAAATACCTGGAGTACAACATGGTACACGGTTTCTCTGTAGAATTGGCAGAAGCTCTGGCAGAAGTAGCCCATAAGCAGATACGTCTAGACCTAAACATAGCAGACAATGAAGGACACTCGTTACGTGATGTACGTATGAACCGTTACCAGGGTGCCAGGTATTCGTTTGGGTATCCTGCATGTCCAGACTTGGAGCAGAGTAGGCTTATATTTGACTTGTTGAAGCCTGAGGAGTTTGGGATAGAGTTAAGTGAGACTTTTCAGATACATCCGGAGCAGAGTACAACTGCTTTGGTGGTGCATCATTCTAAGGCTACATATTATTCAGTGTAGAAGATATGTTTTTTGTATGTATAACAAAAAACATATCAAGTCTTGTTTCTTTAGGAAAGAATACCATACTCTTTGCCATAGTTTTCAACGACAAAATCAATATCTTTATCGCCACGACCTGATAGGTTGACAAGAATCGTACCTATATTTGATTCTTGTGCCAATTTGATCGCATAGGCTACTGCGTGTGCTGACTCAATTGCAGGGATGATACCTTCTTCTCTGGAGAGTTCAAAAAATGCATCTATGGCTTCTTTATCATTGATAGAAGCATACTTTACACGACCGATATCTTTGAGGTAAGCATGCTGAGGTCCCACAGAGGGATAGTCAAGACCACTTGCTACAGAGTAAACGTCTCCAGGTTCCCCTTTTTCATCTTGAAGCATGTAGGATTTAAATCCGTGCATGACACCAGGTTCACCTTTGGTCATAGTAGCCGCATGCTCTCCTGGCATATCAAGGTCTCTTCCTGCCGGTTCTACACCATGCATGGCAACATCTTTATCATCCATAAAGGCAGTAAATAGTCCTAAGGCATTAGATCCCCCACCTACACAGGCAACAAGATTGTCAGGCAGTTTACCAGTCATTTGTACAAATTGCTCTTTGGCTTCTACCCCTACGATGGATTGGAAATCTCTTACCATCCCAGGGAAAGGATGAGGTCCTACGACTGAACCAATAGCATAAAACTGTGTAACAGGGTCTCCTAAATATGCTTCAAAAGCACTATCAACTGCTTCTTTGAGTGTACGACGGCCATGTGTTGCAGGAATAACCTTTGCACCCAGTATATGCATACGCACAACATTTGGACGCTCTTTTGCCATATCCACTTCACCCATATAGATGTCGCACTCCAGTCCAACTAAAGCAGCAGCAGTTGCAAGTGCCACACCATGTTGTCCTGCACCTGTTTCTGCGATGAGTTTTTTCTTACCCATCTTTTTTGCCAGGAGGGCTTCACCCAAACAGTGGTTTATCTTGTGTGCACCTGTATGGTTAAGGTCTTCTCTTTTAAGGTAAATGTTTGCACCATATTTTTCTGAAAGATGTTTCGCATGAAAAATAGGGCTTGGACGACCAACAAAGTGTTGATAAAGAGAAGTAAGTTCTTCGAGAAATTCTGGGTCTTGACGAATCTCTTCATATGAAGCTGTGATCTCATCCATGATGGTTTGAAGTTGAGGAGGGATGAAAGCCCCACCATACTCTCCAAAATAACCCTTTTGATCAGGCAGTGGACAATTAAAAATATTTTTTGGCATAAAAATTCCTTTTCTTGATGTTTAATTATTGTACTTTAAAATAGTTTTTGAGAGACTGAATAGGTATTCTATGATAGAATACTGCTGAAAAAAAGGAGCAGGTATGAAAAGAATTGGGTATAGGAAAGAAATTTTAGTATGAAGTTAAAAAAAGGTATTTACAGACATTATAAAGGTAGTTTGTATGAAGTTTTTATGACAGCACAACACTCCGAGACTGAAGAGTGGATGGTTGTCTATAAAGCTTTATATGGTGATAAGGGAATGTGGGTACGTCCCTATGAGATGTTTGTAGAAAAAGTTGAGGTAGAAGATGTATGGATCCCTCGATTTGAAAAGATAGAAGGTGAATGTTAAATCCTCGAAATGATGAAAAAGAGTAATGTTCATACAATATTATGTTTTTTTGAGATAAAATGAATCAGTGATAAGAAAAACAGAGGGAAAATATGTTCTATAAATATATAAAATTAATAGTGGTTTCAACAGTATTATTACAGGCTGCACCTATAGCTTTTGATTCTTTAGGGGATGAGTTGGAAGCATTCCAGGAAGATTGTAGATCATTTGAAAAGGTTTCTCAGATACCTGTAGCGATAAAGAAAAAATGTAATGCATTTTACTCTCAACTGCATAAAGCATTTGAGGTGGGGTATAAACTCGATCCCTATATTGATGATGATAATATTAATGAAAAAGAGGCAAATAGATATCTTAAACTTTTACGTAAACTTGATAAGAGTAAAGCAAATGTCTTGCATCTGATGTACATTGAAGCAAGCGAAGCACGTAAAGAAAAGAAGTTCATCTATTATGGTGAACTGATTGAAAATCATAAAGTTAGACTCTATAATCCAGATTACGAGTTTATGGGGAAACATAAAAAGATATTTTCTAAGAATAAACGATATATTTCTAATATTAAATATATACAATATTTAGAAGAAGAACGCCTCAAAAAAGAGAAAGCGAAACGAGCACAATATAAAAAGCGTAGAAAGAAGAAGATATTACAAAGTGGACTTTCAATAAGTTCGATGGATCAAGTATCACCTAAAGCATTTAATTCTTTGGGTAATGAACTTGAAGAATTCAAGGAAGATTGTCAAATATTTCAAAAGATTACTAATATACCTGTAGAGATACAGGAAGCATGTAACAAGTATCATCTACACCTCAATGAAGCATTTGACGTAGGCTTTAAACTTGATCCTTCTGTTGAACAAGAAAATGTCAATGAAAAAAAGTTACATAAATATCTTTCTATGCTGCGTCATCTTGATAAACGTAAAGAAAAGATCTTAGGACTTGTTTTCGTTGAAGTAAGAAAAGCTCGTAATCAAAATAATTTTAGCTATTACGGAGAACTGATTGAAAATTATAAAGTTAGACTCTATGATTCAGATTATAAGTATATGGGAAAATATAAAAAGATATTTTCTAAGAATAAACGATATATTTCTCATACCAAACATTTACAATATTTAGAAGAAGAACGCCTCAAAAAAGAGAAAGCAAAACGGCGGCTACAATATAAAAAGATTACAAAGAGAAAAAGATATAGAGTAAGCGATTAAATAGGCTCACTAACTATGTTAGGGCAGCCTTTTTTTATTTGTCTAGTAGGGTATGAAAGATTTTCTTAAATACCCTCCATTTTTCTTGCTTCAAAACTGACTAAGTTTTCTCCTGAAAATGTATAAAAAAGTTCTATGGGACGACAGCAGACTTCACAATCTTCAATATAAGCACTCTCCTCTTCAGAACTCTCCAGTATCATGGAGATACGTTCCCAACAGTAGGGACAGGTGAAAAAATGTTCCATTAGTGATCCTTTTTAGGAAAAACTTTGGCGATCCAAGCGGGGAGCATACAAGCATTACCACAACTTCCCTCCCTATCACATCTTGCTTTTTGAATGTTACGTAAAAGCAAGATGAAAAATCCCAAAGCAATGATGAATTGTACACCACCTACGATCCAATGTGTCTGCATAAGATTTTGGATGGCCAGTACAAACATAATAATGGTGACGATGAAGCACATAAATTATCCTGTTTTTTGTGTGATTGTACTATAATTTGTAAAAAAGAGTATCTATGTCATCAATCATCGAACATTTTCAAACCCTGACACAAATTCCACACTGTAGTAAAGAAGCAGATAAACTTTTAGATTTTTTAGTCTCGTTTTCAAAAGAAAGAGATTATGAAGTTAAAGTAGACAAAGTGAAGAATATCCTTATATCAAAAGGTACACCAACACTTTGTCTTCAGGCACATTATGACATGGTCTGCATGGGAAAAGCCCCAGTTTTGGAAACCTATGTAGAGGATGGCTGGATGAAAGCCAAGGCTTCTTCTTTGGGTGCAGATAACGGTATGGCCATAGCGATGATGATGCAACTTATGGATGAAGGTAGGGAGTTAGAGTTTTTACTTACTTCCGATGAAGAGGTAGGTCTTATAGGTGCAAACGAAGTAGCGTTTGCACTTAAAAGTCAATACATGCTTAATCTTGACAGTGAAGATGAAGCAGAAGTATATATAGGGTGTGCAGGCGGTGTAGATATCACAGCGAAAAAACAAGATACATATGTTGATGGGAAGGGCACTTGTTATGAAGTGGCAGTCAAAGGTCTGGTGGGTGGACACTCGGGTGTGGATATAGATAAAGGTATTCCTTCTGCGATTAAAGTATTAGGCGAGTATTTGTATGGGCATGGTGTTACACAGTTAGCGAGTATGTATGCCGGAGAACGTCGCAACTCTATTCCTGCAAATGCGGTGGCCATAGTACGCAGTGAATCGAAATTAGAGAATACAGATATGGTACAGGTACGTGAACTTACTGAGAGACCAAAAGTACTAAGTGAGGGTAAGAAAACCATAGAGATGATACATACATTTAAACATGGAGTACAAGCTCAAAATAAAGAGCTAGGCATTCCTGATATCAGCATCAATCTTGCTATTATCACTGCAGATGAAAAGGGCGGGCTTCTCATAGAAACAAGTGCACGTGCAATGGATGCTGAGAAGTTGGAAAACCTTTCAACCGAAACATTGGACTTTTTTAACTCTTATGGTTTTGATGTTCAACTTGAAGACAAATACCCGGCATGGAAACCAGACATTAGTGACTTTACAAATCTTGTGAGTCAAGAGATGAAATCTGTTTTTGGAAAAACAAAGATGATGGCCATACATGCAGGCCTTGAATGTGGTGTCATTGCTGAGAAATACCCTGCAATGAAGTTTGCTTCCATTGGACCTACAATTCGCTACCCACACTCTACCAGAGAGATGGTACATTTAGAATCTGTAGAACGTACATTTGAGGTACTTAAAAAAATAATACAATCAATTTAAATTATGATAGTTATAATTTAAATCAAAGATAAGTAGGAGTAGAATTAAAGGATACACATATATAAAAGGACAGGAATGAAAACAATATTTCAAGATTTAGAATACTTACGTAAAGAAACAAAAGACAAAGAAGCAAAGAAGATAGTCAAAGAGCTTGAAGAGAATTTTCATTTGCTGAGAACTAAAAGTGGTTTATCGCAGTTGATGGGTAAAAAAAAGCTTGCAAAAATAACGCGTAATGTTGCGTATGAAGAAGAGTTAAAAGCGTTACAGGTTGAACTTATCAAGTTACAAAACTGGGTATATGATAATAATAAACGTGTGATGATCATCTTTGAAGGGCGTGATGCAGCTGGTAAAGGTGGATCTATAAAGCGTTTTACTCAGTACCTTAATCCTAGAAAATTTAGAGTGGTTGCACTACAGAAGCCAACAGAGGTTGAGACAGGACAGTTCTATTTCCAACGTTATTTCCAACATTTGCCAAACCCGGGTGAAATCACATTCTTTGATAGATCATGGTATAACCGTGCTATCGTTGAGCCTGTATTTGATTTTTGTACACCTGATCAGTATCAAAAGTTTATGAAAGAGGTACCGGAGATAGAACATGCACTTATTGATGATGGAATCATTTTAATTAAGTTGTGGTACTCCATTACCAAAGAAAATCAACAAAAAAGATTTAAAGAGCGTATGACAAATCCGCTTAAACACTGGAAACTAAGTCCAGTAGACCAAAAAGCACAGGAGATGTGGGATAAGGTAACTTACTATAAAGAAGAGATGTTCTCTCGTTCACATACAAGTTATGCACCATGGGTCATAGTTGACAGTAATGATAAGAAGCGAGCAAGATTAGAATCTATACGTTATGTACTTTCGAAAATAGATTATGAAGGTAAAGAGGATGCCAAAATAAACCTTCATCATGATCCTGAAATCGTTGAACGTTATCACAGAATCTCACATAATGAACAGTAGAAAGTTTTAGATGAATTATCCGAATTTTCCTGATGACTGTAACTCTTTACTGTGCAAATATCTTACGCCTGAAGTATTTGAAGCACTTAAAGATAAAAAGACTTCAAATGGTTTTACATTAGAACAAGCGATAAATTCAGGTGTAGAGAATTTAGACAGTGGTATCGGGGTCTATGCAGGAGATCAAGAGTCTTATAGCGTTTTTTCAGCACTTTTTGATCCGATCATTGAAGCGTATCATGGATTTGGGAAAGAGGATTCGCATAAAAGTAATCTGAACTCGGAAGATCTGAATGCTCCAAATCCTGATCCTGAAGGTGCATACATTGTTTCTACCCGTATTAGAGTAGGGCGTAATGTTGATCATCTGCCTTTAGGACCTGGCATTTCAAAAGAACAGCGAGATCAGGTAGAATCATCTGTGGTTGAAGGACTACATACACTTGAAGGTGAATTGGCAGGAGATTACTACCCCCTGCTTGGTATGTCGAAAGAAGTTCAGGACAACTTGATCAAAGATCACTTCTTGTTTAAAGAAGGTGACCGTTTTCTTGATGCTGCTGGACTAAACCGTAATTGGCCCGAAGGAAGAGGTATCTACCACAACAATGACAAGACTTTCCTGGTATGGGTCAATGAAGAAGATCAGTTACGTATTATCTCTATGCAGCAAGGAGGAGACATCAAAGAAGTCTTTACCCGTTTGGTCAATGCTATCAAAGGTATCGAGACCAAAGTTCCTTTTGCTTACAGTGATCATTTAGGGTATATCACTTCTTGTCCGACAAATCTTGGAACAGCGATGAGAGCAAGTGTCCATATCGCACTGCCAAACCTTGGAAAAGAGATGGAAAGTTTTAAAGCGATCACGGAGAAATATCATCTTCAGATCCGTGGTATCCATGGCGAACATTCTGAAAGTGAAGGTGGCATCTATGATGTCAGTAACCGCCGTCGTTTAGGTATCACAGAAGTTGAAGCCGTACAAGATATGTATGATGGTGTGGTTGCACTTATCGCAGCAGAAAAAGCACTGGGTTAAGTGTCGTTAACTCAGAAATCAGACTTTAAAGGTTTGCTTCGTTTTGCAATGGGCCTCCATGAAACATTCTTCACATTCAGGTTTGACCGCTTTGCATTTATAACGGCCAAATAGTACCATCGCCTGATGGAGTAAGTGCAAGTCAGTTTTGAATTTTTTACTTAATTCCTCCTCACACTTTACAGCTGTTTTGGCATCAGAAAGACCCAAACGGTGTGCCACTCTGTATACATGTGTATCGACAGCCATAAGATTGGCTCCGGCATACTCTATCATGACGACATTGGCAGTTTTCTGACCCACACCGGCAAGCTTGACAAGTTCATCACGTTCCAGTGGGATTTCATTGTTATAGTTCTCTACCACACTTTGTGCCATTTTGATGAGGTTTTTGGCTTTATTGTTAAAAAATGAACAGGTATTGATGTACGATTTGACTTCATCCAAGTCAGCATTAGCAAGAGAAACAGGGTCCGGATAAGCTTCAAAAAGAGCAGGAGTAATAATATTGACACGTTTATCAGTACACTGGGCAGAGAGCATGACAGCGATGAGCAGTTCATAAAGATTTCGATACTCTAACTCAGTAACTGAATCAGGATAGTTTTCAAGAAAGATACTTTTTATCTCTTCTATCTCTTTTTTGGTTGCTTTTTTGACTTTTGCCATACTTATTGCCTTCTTCTAATAAAATACTAATTAGAATATTAGCACATTAATAAATGATTTACCCAAGAGGGATATACTTCTTCTTAAATTTAAGTAATTAAGGATTATTAGAAATGTTAAAACTAGCAAAAACTTCACTACTTGCTGTGGCTGTAATGGCAACATCAGTAGTGGCATCAGACATACTTGTAACAGTCAATGTTTAAAACATCACTAAACATGATGCGCAAGCATTTGTTTCTGCTTCTGCACCTCAGGCAAACTTCATGGAACTTGCTCCTGCTGAGAAAAAAATGGTTACAGACAGACTGGTAGAAAAAGTCCTTTTTACAGAACTTGCAGCACAAGAGGGTCTAGATAAAAAACCTGAATTTAAAAGAAATATGGAAAAGATCAAAGATGAACTTTTGGTAAACATGTGGATGAAAGCACAGATGGATAATGCTATTGTAAGTGAGAGTGAAGCAAAAGCATTTTATGACAAAAACACTGAAAAATTCATGGAAAAAGCCTCTATGCATGCAAGACATATCTTACTTGCAAATGAAAAAGATGCACAAGATATTATTGATACGCTAAAGCCGCTTAAAGGTGAAGCACTGAAAGCAAAGTTTATCGAATTGGCTAAAGCAAAATCTACAGGACCTTCTGCACCAAAGGGTGGAGATCTTGGTACGTTTACTGAAGGTCAAATGGTCCCGGAGTTTTCAAAAGCTGTAGGGGCACTTGAAAATGGTCAAATAACAACTACGCCTGTAAAAACACAGTTCGGTTATCATGTAATTTACCTTGAGACAAAAACAGAAGCAAAGCCGGCTTCTTACGAGAAAGTTAAAAATAATATTATCACTTCACTAAAGCAACAGCAGTTTACTGTTAAAATTAAAGAAGTGGCAAAAGAACTTAAAAGTAAAGCTAAAATTGTTGATATGACAACAGAAGTAAATGCAACTAAAAAGTAATTTTTAGCAATTAAAATAGGGAAAAGAATATGACAAAAATTTTTATGTTGTTGGGGGTATCACTTGGTTTAGTGATAAGTTCAGCAGCTGCAGATGATTTAAAAAACAGTTTAACAAATATGTTAAATACAAAAGAGACATCAGGAATGGTGGATCTTGGTAATATCAATCTGGATGCAAAGCCTAAACAACCAAAAAGCAGACCTGGTAAAGCAGTGATCGCTACAATTAATGGACATAAGATCATTAAAAAAGAGGCTGATTCATACCTTACTCAGCGTACACAGGGGAAAGTGACAGACTTTGATCACTTACCACCTGAGCAACGTTCAAGACTTATTCAAGAGTTGGCACTTCCAGTAATAGTGTTAGATGCTGCAAAAAAAGAGTTGTCTGAAGAGGAAAAACAGGCAGTCTATACACGTACATGGATGCAAAAAGAAGCACGTAAGATCAACGTCACAGATGAACAAGCGTTGACAGTATATAATCAGTTAAAGCAACAAGCCAAAGACAATAATGCTACTCGAGAGATTCCTCCGTTTGAAACTATTAAAGATAAACTTAAAGTTCAAATAATTGAGAAAAGCATGGTCGAAAAACTCATGAAAAATGTAGAGATAAAAGTACTGTAAAAAAGTTTATTAATTAGTAATTGGTAAAGATTAGGTAAAATACACACAACATAATACAAAGGAAATAAAGAATGAAAAAAATTCTTGTTATATTAGGTCTCACATTGGCACTCACAACAAACTATGCAGTAGCTGCAACAGCAGGTACGGTGAACGGTATGACAATTACTGTTGAAGAAGCAAATAACGCACTTAACACACTTACAAAAGGTAAGATGACGTGGGAAAAACTTCCAGATGATGGTAAAAAGCAACTGATTGAAATGATGGCACCGGCTAAATTGGTAGCGGCAGAATCAAAAAAAACTTTAACCGATAAAGAAAAAGAAGCTGCACTTGCAGGTTTCTGGATGCAGAAAAAAATGGCAACAACAGAAGTGACTGATAAAGAAGCAGAAGATGCGTATAATAAGATGAAAAAAGCAGCAAAAGAAGCGAAAAGTACACAAGAAATACCACCATTAGATACAGTGAAAAATAGCATTAAAATGCAACTTGCACAAGAAAAAGTCGTGGCTCAACTAATGAAAAATGCAAAAATAAACGTAAAATAATTCTACAAAGAGGAAGTTGTAAATGTCTACAAAAGTTCTAGATGTAGTGCAAGCAGGTGTTGTGACTGGAGATGATCTTCAGAAGTTATTTAAAATCGCAAAAGATGAAGGTTTTGCTTTACCTGCGGTTAATGTGGTGAGTACATCTTCCGTCAATGCTGTACTTGAAGCTGCAAAAAATGTAAATTCTCCTGTGATAGTTCAGTTCTCCAATGGAGGAGGGGCATACTATGCAGGTAAAGGTTTGCCTTCAGACGAGGCGGCTATTTTAGGTTGTATCTCAGGTGCTCAGCATGTGCATACAGTTGCCAAAGCGTATGGTGTGCCGGTTGTTCTTCATACTGACCATGCAGCAAGAAAACTTCTGCCTTGGATCGATGCACTGCTTGATGCAAGTGAAGCACATTATGAGGCATATGGTATTCCTCTTTTTTCTTCACATATGATAGACCTGTCTGAAGAGCCTATAGAAGAGAATATTGCCACATGTAAAGAATATTTGGAGCGTATGTCCAAGATAGGTATGACGCTTGAGATAGAGCTTGGTGTAACGGGTGGAGAAGAAGATGGTGTAGATAATACAGAGATAGACAATGCGCTTCTCTATACACAGCCTGAAGAGGTAGCGTATGCTTATGAAGAACTTTCAAAGGTCTCGGACAAATTTACAATTGCCGCTTCTTTTGGAAACGTGCATGGTGTGTATAAACCAGGTAATGTTTCACTTACACCTAAGATCCTTGATAACTCTCAGTCTTATATAGAAGAGAAATACAATACAGCTAAAAAGCCTGTAGATTTTGTCTTCCATGGTGGTTCAGGTTCTGAGCTCTCAGACATCAGAGAAGCTATCGGTTATGGTGTGATTAAAATGAACATAGATACAGATACTCAGTGGGCATTCTGGGATGGTACACGTACTTATGTCGCGAAGTATCATGATTATTTGCAAGGACAGATCGGTAACCCGGATGGTGAAGATAAGCCAAACAAAAAGTATTACGATCCAAGAAAATGGTTACGTGCTGCAGAAGAGTCTACAGTAGTAAGACTTGAAAGAGCATTTGATGATCTTAACTGCTTAAATAGAAACTAACAGATAGTTCGTCATTCTCGGGCTTGACCCGAGAGTCTACAAATGCAAACTTTAAATCTTCCCTCTCCTATCCAATCAATTACTTTTGATAATCAACATTTTTATCTGAAACGGGATGATCTGATAGATACTGATTTCTCAGGGAATAAAGCGCGAAAATTTTACTATTTCCTTCAACATGATTTTCCTGATATCCATAAACTTGTCTCTTATGGTTCTGCACAGTCTAATGCTATGTATTCACTCTCAGTGTTAGCGAAAATGAAAGGGTGGGATTTTGAGTATATAGTAGACCATATTGCTGATTATTTGAAAGAGCACCCTCATGGTAATTATAAGGCGGCGCTAGACAATGGTATGAAAATCATTGAACAAGAAGAGGGAGCTTCTTGTGATTATCCTCAGGATGTTCTTTTTATAGAAGAGGGAGGACGACAAAAAGAGGCGGAGTTCGGCATACGTCTATTGGCTGAAGAGATTAAATCATGGCAAGCTGAGAAAGGTTTAAAGGAATTGAATGTTTTCCTGCCTTCAGGTACCGGAACAACCTCACTTTTTCTACAAAAATATCTTCCTTCAAACAGTGTATATACCACAGCATGTGTAGGTGATGAAAGTTATTTAAAAAAACAGTTTTTAGAGTTAGAAGAGGATGAAAGTTATCATCCTGCGATATTGAGTTTAGAGAAAAAACACCATTTTGGCAAACTTTATAAAGAAAACTACAAAATTTGGCTAAAATTACAACAACAAACGGGAGTGGAGTTTGAACTCCTATATGATCCCCTTGGATGGAGAGTATTACTTGCTCATCCTGAGATCTTTTCTAAACCTACACTGTACATCCATCAAGGTGGGGTGTTAGGCAATGAGAGTATGCTCCCAAGATATGAACGAAAATATAAAGATATAGATAAGGACTTATAAGTGAAAGTTTTTTACAGCAGTGATGACAGTTTTGAAGAAAATTTTGATGAATTACTTCAGCGTGGTAAGATGGACATAGAGGGTGTGACAAACGTCGTATCTGGGTTACTTAAGGAGATTCAAACTGAGGGTAATACTGCGGTTAAGTCTCAAATAGCAAAATTTGACAGATGGGAACCGGCAAATGATGAGGCACTTTTGGTTTCTACAGATGATATGGCAAAAGCATATGATGCCATAAACCCTGAACTTCGTGATGCACTGCACCTTGCTTATGATCGTATAGAAAGTTACCACCAAAAACTCATGCCAAAAACATGGATGGATAAAGAATCCAATGGGACTATTTTGGGACAAAAAGTGACTGCTGTAGATAGAGCAGGGCTTTATATTCCTGGTGGGAAAGCTGCTTATCCAAGTTCGTTGCTTATGAATGTAATCCCTGCGCAAGTAGCAGGTGTAGAAGAGATAGTGGTATGTACACCAACTCCTGATGATGAGATCAATGAGCTTTTACTTGCTGCTTGTCACCTTTGTAAAGTCACACAAGTCTTTAAAGTAGGTGGTGCTTCTGCCATCGGTGCGATGGCATATGGAACGGAGACCATTCCTAAAGTAGATGTTATTACCGGCCCAGGAAACATCTTCGTAGCTACAGCTAAAAAATTAGTCTATGGTGAAGTAAATATAGATATGATCGCAGGACCATCTGAGATAGGTATACTTGCAGATGAGAGTGCAAGAGAAGATTACATTGCGATTGACCTTCTGTCACAAGCAGAACACGATGAGATGGCAAGCTCTATACTCATTACTACAGATGAAGAGTTGGCTAACAAAGTAAGTGATAAAGTAGAAGAGTTCCTTGGTACACTTTCACGTGAAGAGATAGCCAGAAAGTCTATAGAGGAGAGAGGTGCTATTATCGTGACTAAAGATATGGATGAAGCCATAGATCTTATGAATGAGATTGCTCCAGAACACTTGGAAGTCATCACGCAAGATCCTATGTCTTTGCTTGACAGTATCAAACATGCTGGAGCCATCTTCCTGGGTGAAAATACACCAGAACCTATCGGTGATTATGTAGCAGGACCTAATCATACACTTCCTACAGGTGGAACAGCGAAGTTTTACTCACCTTTAAGTGTAGAACACTTCTTGAAAAAGTCTTCAATTATTTCAATGAGTAAGCAGGGAATGCAGGAGATCGGTGGTGCTTGTGCAATGATCGCAAATACTGAAGGTTTGACTGCGCATGAAGAGAGTGTTAGGATTAGACTTAGAGATTAACACTTCTTTTTTTCCACCTGTACCAAGGTGGAACTCATACAACTGTCCATCATATAACTCCATAATTTCAATCCAAATACTTATGATCTAAGAAGAGGTCAATCGATACATAAGCTACTTCTATGTTATACTTATAATATAAGTTTATTTAAAAGGATAACTATAATGAAAATATTGGCATTTGTCTTATTAACATCTTCTCTATGGGCAACAACCGTTACATTTAAAGGGGAAGAAGTCTCGCTGAATAGTAATGGTTTAAAAATAGGTATGGAAGCACCTGTATTTACTGCAGTGAATAAAGATTTTGCGGAAGTAACAGTTGGGGGAAAAAAGGATAAAGTTCAGGTTATAGCATTTATTCCATCCTTTGATAGTGATGTATGTAAAAGAGAGACTATCGTATTTAATCAAAAAGTTTCAAAGATGAAAAATGTTAATTTGATGGTTATTTCAAAAGATCTTCCTTTTGCTCTGGGAAGGTTTTTTCATGACAATAAAATCAAAAATATTATTACTCTATCTGATTATAAAGATGCCAATAATGTACTCAGATATGGTGCAACTATCTCTTCACCTATATTTTTGGAAGGCTTTTTTGGAAGAGTTGTGTATGTTGTTGATACCAATGGAAAAGTAACATACAAAGAAGTCGTCCCAGAACTCTCAGATGAGCCTAATTATGAGAACATTATCAATGCTGTTAACAGTTTGACTAAGTAAGAAGTTCTTAACTGCTTGAACCCATTCTTTTTTTGTATTATTACGTTCTTCGTAGTAATACATACTGCATTATTACAATATGATATTTTCTACATATAATCACATGGTTAAACACTAATAAGTATATAATTTGAGTTGAGTAATATTTGAAAAATATGGGATGAAAAAGTATAAATGGCGCGGTGGACGAGACTCGAACTCGCGACCCCCTGCGTGACAGGCAGGTATTCTAACCAACTGAACTACCACCGCACCTAAGACCAAATAAATGGCTGAAAAGAATTGTACATGAATTAACTTAAATGTACATGGTGGTCGCTACAAGACTCGAACTTGTGACATCTACCTTGTAAGGGTAGCGCTCTACCAACTGAGCTAAGCGACCATAGTTTTTAATGTTTATTTGGACAAGATTGGCGACCCTTAAAGGATTTGAACCTCTGTTTTTACGTTGAAAACGTAATATCCTTGGCCACTAGATGAAAGGGTCATCAAGAACCGTAAACATAAAATTGTTAAAGTGGTGACCTGTCTAGGATTCGAACCTAGGGCCCATTCCTTAAAAGGGAATTGCTCTACCAACTGAGCTAACAGGTCAAAATGGCGCGGTGGACGAGACTCGAACTCGCGACCCCCTGCGTGACAGGCAGGTATTCTAACCAACTGAACTACCACCGCACCTATACTGTAAAAAATGACATATTGTCATGGTGGTCGCTACAAGACTCGAACTTGTGACATCTACCTTGTAAGGGTAGCGCTCTACCAACTGAGCTAAGCGACCATGGTTTTAAAAGTGGTGACCTGTCTAGGATTCGAACCTAGGGCCCATTCCTTAAAAGGGAATTGCTCTACCAACTGAGCTAACAGGTCACACGTTTTTTGCACTCATTACTTGAATAAGTGGACGGAATTATAGCTCAGAAACCTTTGATTGTCAAGAGAATTATGGGAAATATTTTAAATTTCTAACACTTCAGCTAATTTCTCGATGGCAAACACTGTAGATTGCTCTTGAACGGCTTCTCTTGGTCCGCTAAAGTTACAATGAAAGACCTCTTGAGCACAAGGTGTTTGTAAACCTATATATACGGTTCCTACAGGTTTAAGTTCAGTACCACCAGTAGGTCCTGCTATACCAGAGACAGCTATAGCATAGTCTGAACCTGCCAGTTTTTGTACGCCATCCAACATTTGTGCGACACAGGGCTGGCTTACAGCGCCATAGTTTTCGAGTACTTCATTAGTTACACCCAACCAAAGATGTTTGATATCGTTTGAATAGGTCACACAGGAACCATGAAGCACCTCTGAAGCACCTGATATAGCTGTAAATGCTGCAGCTATACGACCACCTGTGCAACTTTCTGCAAAAGAGATCGTTTTCCCCTCTTTTGTCAATTTTTGAATAATTTTTTCTATTGTATTTTGGATATTTTTCATAAGATAATTGTACCAAAAGTAGCTTCTAATGGTCTTTTAGATACAATCACGGGATAATATAAGACTAAGGTATTATCACACATGGATTTTAAAGACACACTCCTCCTTCCGAAAACTGGTTTCCCAATGCGTGGAAATCTTCCAAACAATGAACCTAAAAAATATAATGCATGGTTTGATGCCGATATTTATGGGCAGATGAAAACAAAACGTGCAGGCGCTGAAATGTTTACACTCCATGATGGTCCTCCGTATGCTAATGGTGATATCCATATAGGGCATGCACTGAATAAAGTACTCAAAGACATTATTTTAAAATATAACTACTTTCAAGGAAAAGCCGTTCGCATGACTCCGGGTTGGGATTGTCATGGTTTGCCTATCGAGCAGAAAGTTGAAGAGAAACTTGGCAAAAGTAAAAAAGAAGCGATGCCTACTGAGAAGTTTAGAGAACTTTGCCGTGCACATGCTGCTAAGTTTGTGGACATCCAAAGAGATGGTTTTAAAGCTTTAGGTGTCATTGCAGATTGGGAGAACCCTTATGTAACAATGGACTTTAAATTTGAAGCAAACATTTATAGAACACTTTGTGAAGTAGCACAAAAAGGTCTTTTGGTTGAAAGACATAAACCTATCTTCTGGTCATGGGCTGCAAGAACAGCACTTGCTGATGCAGAAGTGGAGTATGAAGATAAAGAAGATTATTCTATCTACGTACACTTTGAACTCAGTGACGCAGCAAAAGAGACATTAGGTCTGGAAGGTAAAGCAGGTCTTGTTATCTGGACCACAACACCATGGACGCTCCCTGCAAATACAGGTATCTCTTTAAATCCAGAAGAGATGTATGTACTCACGGATGATGGTCATATCGTAGCAGATGCTCGTTATGATGCAATGATCGAAGAGGGTGTCGTCTCTGGACATGCAAGTAGAAAGATAGCAGCAACAGAGATGGAAAATCTTTTAGCGATCAACCCTGTAAATGGTCGTACTTCTACAGTGATCCTTGGTGACCATGTACTTATGGATGGTGGTACAGGTTGTGTACACACAGCTCCTGGACATGGTGAGGATGACTACAAAGTAGGACTTAAGTATGGTCTTGAAGTTGTGATGCCTGTAGATGAGCGTGGTTGTTATGATGAGAGTGTAAAAGGTTTAAACCTTCTTCCTAATCCAGATGAGTTTGTTGGGATGCATATCTTTAAAGCCAATGAACCTATCTTGGAGATATTGGGTGACTCATTGTTAAAAGAGAGTAAGTTTGTTCACTCATACCCACACTGTTGGAGAACGAAAAAACCACTTATCTACAGAGCAACGAACCAATGGTTTATCTCTATAGATGACAAAGCCCAAGGTGCCAAAGATACACTGAGAGACACAGCACTTAATGCTATCGAAGGTGTAGACTTTTATCCTAAAACATCTAAAAATCGTCTCAAGCCGATGATAGAGGGAAGACCTGATTGGTGTATTTCTCGTCAGCGTTCATGGGGAGTACCTATCGCATTCTTTAGAGTTAAAAGTACTAAGGAAGTGATCTTTGATACGAAGGTACTAGAACATGTAGCGAGTCTTTTTGATACGCAAGGCGCAGATGCCTGGTACTCTATGAGTATTGAAGATCTTCTTCCTTCAGACTCAGGCTATAACGCTGATGATCTAGAGAAGATTGATGACATCCTGGATGTATGGTTTGACTCTGGTTCTACTTGGAATTCAGTTTTAAGTAGTGGTAACTATGATGCTGGTGAGTATCCGGCATCTCTTTACATTGAAGGAAGTGACCAGCATAGAGGTTGGTTCCAGTCTTCATTACTACTTTCTGCAGCAGTAAATGAAGTTTCACCATATAAAACACTTATCACTCACGGATTTACTGTGGATGAAAAGGGTGAGAAAATGTCTAAGTCTAAAGGTAACGTGGTTGCTCCTGACAAAGTCATTAAAGAGTATGGTTCAGAAATTCTCAGACTGTGGGTAGCACTTTCTGATTATCAGTCAGATTTGAAGATCTCTGACGGTATTTTGAAGCAGACTGCTGAACAGTATAGAAAGATAAGAAACACGTTTAGATTTTTACTTGCGAATGTAGATGACCTTGAAACATATGTTTCAAATGATGCTTATGGTGAGTTAGACAGATGGATACTTACCAAAGCGGCAAAAGTATTTGCATCAGTCAAGAGCTCTTTTGATGCCTATGATTTCCTTAGAGGGTTTGCAACACTGAATCACTTCATCACCAATGAGCTTTCAGGTATCTATATGGATATCACAAAAGACAGACTCTACTGTGAAGATAAGAACGATCCTGTAAGAAGAGCAACACAGTCTGCAATGGCGCACATCTCTAAAGCGATGTTAGGACTTGTAGCACCGGTATTGACTTACACAGTAGATGAGATACTTGAATACGCACCGGCACTGTTCAAAGCTGATATGGAAAATGTATTTGACCTTGTGTATGTTGAAGTACCAGAGGTTGAAGCGAGTTTTGATGATACAGTTCTTTTAGAAGCCAGAGTGAAATTTTCTGAAGCAGTAGATAAACTCAAAAAAGAGAAACTCATGAAATCTACACTTGAAGTTGAAATAGCAGGTGATATGAGTGCATTTGCTATTAATGACAGTAAAGATTTAGAAGACTGGTTTGTAGTTTCAGCTATGAAATCAAGCAGTGAAGGTGAGCAGGTTGCTTCTTTTGAAGTTGATGGTAAGACATTTACAGTACACAAAGCAACTGCTTCGAAATGTCCAAGATGTTGGAGATTTACAAGTACCTCTGAAGAGTGTGCCTGTGATAGATGTGCTAAGGTAGTTGCCTAATGTTTGATATGACTCAGCCTATACAGATGGAAGTGATCATTGGCTCGATCGTTTTTATATTTGGATTGGTTGGTATAGGGTTGGCAGCAGTAGAATATTATAAGAGAAAAGGAAGCAAGTCGTGATAACACTAAAAGAAGCGTTAACAAAATCTAATGAAGAATTAGAAGAGATTAGAGCACAACTTGAAGTAAAAGCCAAAGAGAGTGGACTCAATGCTTATGTAGGCTATGAAAGTTCAGGTGTGGGTGTGCCTATCCTCATAAAAGATAACATTCAAGTGAAAGATTGGTCTGTTACTTCTGGTTCTAAAATTCTTCAGGGCTACATCGCTCCTTATGAAGCTACGGCGATCACTAACCTTAAATCTAAAGGGATGATGGCATTCGGTAGAGCAAATATGGATGAGTTTGCAATGGGTTCAACTACTGAGAGCTCTTTTTATGGAGCAACTAAGAACCCACATGGTACAGACAGAGTACCTGGTGGATCTTCAGGTGGATCAGCTGCGGCTGTTGCCGGAGGTATTGCAATTGCTGCACTGGGTTCAGACACAGGTGGTTCTATAAGACAGCCTGCAGCATACTGTGGTGTGGTTGGTATGAAACCTACTTACGGAAGAGTAAGTCGTTTTGGCCTGGCTTCATATGCTTCATCACTTGACCAGATAGGTCCTATCGCACAGAATGTTGAAGATGCAGCTATCTTGTATGATGCGATCAAAGGACATGACGATAGAGATTCTACTTCTGCAGATTTTGAGATAGAAGATATTGCGAATAATATTAATGCTGATGTGAAAATGACTATTGCAGTGATAGATAA
>CAKZWP010000107.1:0-4342 GCA_937921845.1 uncultured Sulfurovum sp. | reverse complement strand
ATACACGTCTACATCTTCCTGCAACAATCGTACTGCCAATTGACGGTAAGGAAGTGTGCTTTTATACTTTTTCTCTTTTAAAAAGTTTACGATGGTTTCTATCTCTTCTTCGATAGGATCACTATAAATGACTTTTGCTTCAGTTTCCTCTTTTTCATACACTTCAATGATGGCTGCTTTAAGTGCTTCAACACCTGTTTTTTGTGATGCAGAAGTTTTAATACAGGGTACGCCAAGTATGGCTGAGAGTTGTTTCTCATCTATATTTATACCCTCTTTTTGTGCTTCATCATCCATATTAAGTGCAACAACCACTTTTTTACCCGTTTCAAGAAGTTGTGTCGTAAACAATAAATTTCTTTGAAGATTGGTAGAATCCACAACATTGACGATAATATCATACTCATCACTTTGTAAAAAACTTTTCGTCACTTTCTCTTCTATCGTGTATTCAGTAAGAGAATATGCGCCAGGAAGGTCGATGATATGTACTTCATAGTCTTTACAGGTCACTTCATCACAGATCTTGAATTCTACTTCTGTTTTATCTACTGTAACACCTGAAAAGTTACCTACTTTAAGTGTGGCATTGGATATAGCATTAATCAGTGAACTTTTCCCTACGTTGGGTTGTCCTGCCAATGCAATGGTTATTTTTTCCACTTGGTTTCCTTATGGAGCAGTATAATTATCATAAATGATAATTGTTATCACTTCTAAATTTTGGGAAGTATATCAACCTTTTCTTAAAAAAGAATTAAATTGAGAACAATTATCAATAAAAAGTTGCTCTTTTTTAAAATTTCAATCCTCTTAAAAATTCTCCAGCTTTGCCACCAAGTGCTTTGTCAATCTTCTCTTGTAATTGTTCGTCTATTTTATCTTTGAGTATCTCCGAGGTATCAATGGTCACCTTTGGATTATCTATCGTTCCTTTGATCTTCCCATGCACTGTATATTTTTCATAGACAAACTTAAACTTAGCAGTATTGGTGTTGTTTATTTTATCGATCCTGCCATCCGTGATTTCAATACTGCTTCTTGTCCCTTGTGCATGAAGCGTATAATCAGTGATCTTTCCTTTAATATCTGCATGAAACTTTGTAGAATCGAAAATGACACGTGTAGGGTCTTTGCCTATGACCATTTTTATGGTATTGGTTGTGGGACTTGATTTTATCTGAAAGGACTTGATATCAAGGTCTACTACTCCTGATTTTTTCTTGAGGTTATACTTCCCTTTCCCAAATGCTTTTCCAAGGAAATCTTTCTTGTGTCCCAGCAGACCCAAAATATTTTCCAATGGTACATTATCTATCGTAGTGCGAAGTTCATCTCCTACAAGCGTAGAGCTTATCTTCCCTCCCAGGGTACCTGTCTCTCCTATTACAGTTAGCACCTTCTCTTTAGACCACTCTCCTTTCATCACAAGAGGGCCATAAAGCTTTTGATCTATCACTTTTCGCAGTTCTTTTAAACTTGGGATATCAAGGGTATAGATACCTTTATGGGTCTTGTTCTGCGTATCAACCACCATGTTGTCAAGAGTAATATCCCCCAGGGAACTCTTTATTTTTGTATCTATGTATCCTTTGCCCTCTTTGAATGTTCCTGCTGTATCTAATGCGATATTTACTTTTAATGCATCGCCTATCAGTTTTTTCATCTCATCAGGCTCTGTCACAAGATCGGTACTTTTTAGTGTAAATGTCCCTTCTGATGGTTTGAGATTCGTTAATACTATTTGACTGTCAAGTGTTCCTTTGACGTACACTGGTACCCCGGCTAAAGCAAGTATCTTCTCTAGTACCAGTTGGGAAGCATCCACTTTGGCTGTTTTGCTGTCATAAGAAAAGGCTAACTTTTTACCCAGCCCTTTTGTTACCCCCGAAATACTGAGTTTATCTTTAAACTTGAGTTCACCCTCTGCATTTGCGGAGGTACCTTGCGCCAATTGTGCGTTGGGGATAAATGCATTCACATCATGCAATAAGATATCATAGTTTGAAGTCCATACTTTCTTCTCAAAATCATACTTTAATGATGAGAAGGTCACATCTGTAAGTGTTGAGTGTACTGTGGCATTTGCAGTGAGATTTTTATTAATTATTTTTCCTTTGGACTTCAAAGAAAAAGTATTTTTGACAGGGATATTGTAACGGGACATTTTTTCTATGGCCTTAGTCGTTAACACCCCTTTATCAATGCGCAAATCATACACTACAGTCTCTCGTGGAAACCAACGCAAGACAACCTTGCCATTGAGCTTTCCGCTAGCATACTCTGGTTGCTTTAATAAAGGAAGAACTTTCTCCAATGCAATGTTTTCAAGCGTTATCTTAGCATCTTGATATACAGAAAAATGAAGGTCTCCCTCTAAAGAGTTACTTTTAGCTGTACCCTCAACTCTTTTCCCTACACCCTTCATTTTCCCTTTTAGATCTAAAATGCCTGCCAACTTGTTTTTTGTCAATATACGCATATCTTTCACATCTAGATCATACTCTGCATTCCAGTCTTCAGAAAATATACTCACTAAAGCATTTTTGATCTTCAACACAAAAAGATTACTCTGTACATCCCCTACAAGTTTAACATTTTCCCCTTCCATGTTTCCGTCTATTCTTCCATATACATAACTTTTTTCAGGAAGGCGATAATCATACAGTTCTTTCACTCGTGTAGGGTTAAAATACGACTTCTTGAGTTCGATATACCCATATATATTTTCCGTATCTCCACCCATGTCAGGGATATTAATCTTAACATCTATTTTTCCTTGTGCTATGTCAGGCTGTCCTGAGAGCTGTAGCACTTCTGAGAGTTGTGCATCTTTTATGTTAAGTAAAATTTGCTGGGGCAAGTTGTCAATAATATTAACGCGGTAGTCCACCTTTGCATCAAGTGCAGTACCGTTCCCTTCCACATAGATATCTTCAGGGACATATTTGAAGTTTCCTTTGATGTCTACTTTATTTAATCTCTTATTTTCATACGTAAACTGATCGGTTTTTATATGATATATACCCTCATAGGAATCATCCCATAGATCGTACTGTGATACTTCGATATGTACATCGGCTTGCTTATTGATACTAAAGTCTAACCTTGATGCTCCATATTCAAGGTCAAATGCATTGATATCAACGGGCATTCCTATCTTTTCTTCCAACGATTTTTTGATGTAGGGCTTTAATATACTGCTACCTATTGGACTAAAAATAAGAAAATAGAGGCCCAATATGATGAGCAACAGGAATAATAGTGTCGAACGTGTGATCTTGAGTAATTTATTCATGGTTTATTATACTAAAATAACCATAGAAGTGCTAGAATGTCTACATGCATTTCACATTTGGTTCGCCATACCTATTGGTTCTACTTTTGCTGTTACCGTGTTTTCTCTGGTGTAAACAGTATAGTAAACCCTACTATTTTCCTAAGTTGTCGTGGATCACAAGGCAGAGTCCTCTTTTAAGTTGGGAACCTTGGCTGAAAATGGGACTGTTTACACTGATGGTCTTTGCCCTTGCAAAACCTTTTGTCTATGATGCGAGTTCTGATCAACATAAAAAAGGACGAGACCTCATTCTTGCTATCGATGCGAGTGGCTCTATGGCACAGAGCGGGTTTCATATCAAAGATCGCATGAAAACCAAATATGATATAACCACCGAACTCTCCAAAGACTTCATTGCCAAACGTTTTGATGACAACATGGGGGTTGTCGTTTTTGGTACCTTTGCCTACACGGCTTCACCACTGACCTATGACCTCGAGTCACTCTCTTATCTGCTTGAAATGACCAATGTTGGACTTGCAGGAGAAAGCACGGCTTTAGGAGATGCCATCATGCAGTCCATCCGTACCCTCTCTTATGGCGAGGCCAAGAACAAAGCCATCATCCTGCTCACAGACGGTTACCATAATGCAGGACAGCATTCACCCAAAGAGGCTGTCATAAAGGCCAAAGCGTTAGGCATCAAGATCTATACCATAGGGATAGGAAAGAAGTCTGATTATGATGTGTCACTGCTTGAAACCATTGCGAAAGAGAGTGGCGCCAAAAGTTATGCTGCTGCTTCAGCAGAAGCTCTTTCAAAAATATTTGAAGAGATCAATGCTCTGGAACCCAGCGCGATAAGAAGCGAAAACTATCTCAACCAAAGGATGCTTATCCTTTACCCTTTATCCTTGGTGCTTATATTGCTTTTACTCTGGGTACTCTGGTCAAAAAGGGGTGAAAGATGACTCTTCTCTACCCAAGCTTTTTATGGCTGCTGCTCCCTTTGGCCTTACTTTTATGGAGCAGTTCACGTAAACTGATGCACGTGGTACATCT
>CAKZWP010000106.1:0-5719 GCA_937921845.1 uncultured Sulfurovum sp. | reverse complement strand
AGGTCATCAAAAGTGATCAGTCCGTATTTAATCCCATCATCTATGTCGTGTGAAGTATAGGCTATTTCATCTGCATGATCTACCACCATCGCTTCAAGTGAAGGATGTTTATCTAAATCAAAACGCGTATCCAAGCCCCCTAAAAAAGGCTTTTTATAAGGGTATGAATGTTTAAGGACACCCTCAAGCGTAGCAAATGTAAGATTCAATCCATCAAACTCTTTATACCGTTTTTCCAGTTTGGTTAAAACTCTGAAGGATTGAAAGTTATGTTCAAATCCTAAAGGTCTTCCGTCTGCCTTAAGCAGTTTATCTAACTCATCACCGCCAACATGCCCAAAAGGCGTGTGTCCAAGATCATGTGAAAGTGCAATGACTTCTGCAAGTGTTTCATTTAAGTTCAACATGCGTGAAAGCGTTCTGGCTATCTGACTTACTTCGAGCGAATGTGTGAGACGTGTACGAAAATAGTCACCTTCATGGTTTAAAAAAACCTGTGTTTTATATTCTAACCGTCTAAATGAGCTGCAGTGAACCACTCTATCCCTGTCTCTTGCATAAGGGTCTCTAAAATCTTTTTCGAAACTAAAAAATCGTTCATCTGGTCTCACAGCTTAATCCTTATATTGCTCTAAATTTATAGTGATATAATTGTATCTAAATTATGATGGAGTGTCCCATGGAAATGTATCACATTGAGTATGAAAAACCTAAAGTTACACTTTTGCAACAATCTGGCCTTGGTGTTGCAGAGATCGCGGCAAGAACATGTTATGACAGTTTTGAAAACAGTGAAAATGAATGTGTAAAGAATGCAATGAATGATTTAGACACCGATGCCATCAATGACATCGATGATTCTGATCTGCTTTCAAACCTTGCCTGGGTACATCACCATCACTCTATCATCGAGCATGCCACTTTAAGCTTTTTGGTGCAGGGCACTTCAAGAGGGGTACTTCAGGAACATGCAAGACATAGACTTCAAGCCATTTCTGTAAGAAGTACACGTTACACGATGTCAAGTGTCATCAATGCCTTTGTAGCTTCACTTGAAAATGAAGACGGGTTTAACTTCTTTTTAGAAACACTGCTTACTTTAAATCTCTTTGTCATTGTAGACAAAGCATATTTGGTCATAGAGATCAGAGCCATCTATGATAAATTGTTCTTTCAATATCAAAAAAATGATGACTTTATAAACGCTGCAGTGGCTAAATCATCTATTCCATTTATAGAAGAGAACAAAGGTAATGCCCATGCACTTTTTACTGCATTGGAAGATGGAAAGAAAAAAAGAAATGTGGGAGATGGATTTAAACACATTGTCTCAGACAATTGGAAAGTAGATATGGTGGTCACTTTTAACATCAGAAGTCTCAAAAACTATTTTGACCTTAGAGATTCCGGTGCAGCATGGTTTCAGATACAATGGCTGGCTGAAGCGATGAAAGAAGTAACCCCTGTAAAATATCTCAAACTTATCGATAAAAAATACAAGTAATTTTCAGTAATTTAAATTAGATATAATACGCACAAAATAGATTAGGGGATTTTTTTGCGACGCTTAACACTACTACTCTTTATCGGATTGTTTCACATCAATCTTTATGCAGAAGCACTTTCCATAGAAAATATTTCTGCCCATATCCAAAAGGGACTTCAAACACGCATCAAGGGTCAAAATAAACCTATTATTCAAAACATTTATGCCCAAACAGGAAATAAACCTTTATGGATTGGCAGTCAAAATAGAACAAAAACCAGTCATTTGATACAAGCACTCAATGATCCTCTTTTTAACTATAAAAATAAATCATTTGATCAAAAATCTATCAAACATCTCTTTTATCAGCTTGATAATGAAGAAATCAGTCGAAGCAGACAAGCTGCTGCCTATGCAAAACTTGATCTTGTACTTACCAGCTCTATGGTACGTTTAGTGCGATTTATAGTCCAAGGTGATGTAGACTGGAACCTTGTACAAGAAAAACTGAACACCCTTGAACAAAGTGATGATATTACAGCAAGATGGGAAATGACACCTAAAGTATTTCCCGATGAGGATGAACTGATATCTGCCATAGAAAATGACACTATATATGAGTATTTAACTTCTCTTATTCCTATGGAAAAACGCTACAGAAAGCTTGTAAAACTTCTTAAAGCTTATCGCGTGATGGATAAATTCCCAAAGATCAAATATTACAAAAAGTCTTTAAAGTTAGGCGACAGTTCAAGTCGTGTTAAAGAGATAAAAAAACGTCTGCAGATCTCTGGAGATTACCCCAAGAAAGCGCCTATCAACTCTAAGTTTGATGAAACAATGAGAAGAGCCGTTATTACCTATCAGAAGCGTTATCTGCTTAAAGTAAACGGTATGGTAGACAAAACGATGACCTACTATCTAAACCAGCCTGCAAAAAATAACATACAGGCCATCATTACAAATTTGGATAAAACAAAACTCTACCCAAAAGAGTTTGAAGAGGAATATATTGAAGTCAATATCCCTGATTTTAATTTACGATATTATAAAGATCATGAAAAGATCATGAAAAAAGGTATTGTAGTAGGGCGTATCGACAGACCGACACCTCTTTTTTCCGACGCTATAGGTTATATGGTACTTAATCCTACATGGACCATTACCGATAATCTAGTAAAGCGGGATTTAATACCCATACTTAGAGAAAACCCTATGTATTTGGAAGAGAACAATATACATGTATTTAAAGGTAAAAAAGAGATAGAAGTCACTCAGGAGATGCTCGACCCTTATGAAAAAAGTGAAGAACGTGTACCATACCGTTTTGTACAGTTTCCAGGTGAAACAAATGCACTTGGACGTGTAAAATTTATGTTTCCCAATAAATATGCTGTCTACCTGCATGATACAGACAACAAATCACTGCTCTCACGACGTTATAAGATTTACAGTTCAGGCTGCATACGTCTAGAAAAACCTTTTGAACTTGTTGATACGCTGCTTGAACATACCAGAAAGAGTTATTCCCAAAGTAAAATAGATGAAATACTTGAAAGTAATAAACCAACAACCATCGGTCTTAAAAAACGTATCCCTGTACATATTCTTTACTTCACTGTCTATGAAGAAGATGGGCTAGCTTATTTTAAAAATGATATCTATTTGTATGATAAGATTATTGAAGAGTCAGTGGCAGGAAATAAAAAAGCTACATTCACTGTACCTAAAAAACGTATGATCTCTGTAAAGAAAAACGCTCAACCTCTTTCTAATTAGATTTTTTTCTCATCTTCACTCTTTGCAGATGTGTCAAGGCAATAGCCATAGCATCTGTGATGTCCAAAGGCTTGATCTCTTTTTTAATACCAAACAGCCTCTTCACCATAAAAGCTACTTGTTCTTTAGTGGCTTTTCCATTTCCTGTGACTGCTTTTTTTACTTGTAATGGAGTGTATTCATAGAAATAACCTACTTCTTGAAGTATCTTTAAAGAGAGTGCCCCTCTAAACTGTGCAAGCTTCAAAACGGACTGGGGGTTGTACGCAAAAAAGATATCTTCAATAGCCACTTCATCTACCTTATGTGCCTTTAAAATAACGTCTATGCCCTCTACAAGCTCTACTATCTGCTCTTGTAGTTCTTTTGCTTTAATTTTGAGTAAACCTGCTTCAACAAGTGAAAACTTTTTTCCATCCCAATATACGATGCAGTACCCTAAATTACGGCTTCCGGGGTCTATTCCTAAAATATTCATTCACACCTTTGTTCACATAGTGAATAAAATTATTCAACTCTGTTTAATAACGCTATTTTAGCTTAAGTTGGCTAAAATGTTATAAGTTATTCACATTGAGAATTTTAACTCTTTAAAACTGTGAAAATTTATTCACACATTTAAAAATATCAAAGGCAATATAAAATGAATATAGGACAAAAAGTACTTTTTGAACTGAAAAAAGAGATTAGCGAAGTAGAATATGAACGATATATTAAAAACCTAACCTATGATACTAAACGTTCCCGAAGTAATATTGTCTACTTTAATGCGCCTAATATGATTATCGCAAAATGGATCAAAAGTAAATATACTGAAAAGCTCATGCATCTTTTTGAACTGCAAAACGAAATAAAACCAGAAATAGAAATCACAGTGGGTAAACAGAAAGATCAACGTTCAACACCAGCTACAAAACATACAAGTGAAAAAAGTCATTCTAAAAGTACCTATCTTAACCCCTCTTTAACCTTTGAAAGTTTTATTGTAGGAAATTCCAACCAATTTGCCTATACTACAGCAAAATCCGTAGCAGAAAAACCTGGAAAACAATATAATCCTCTTTTCCTCTATGGTGGTGTAGGCCTGGGTAAAACCCATCTTCTTCAAGCCATAGGTAATTATCATATAGATCTTGGTAAAACGGTTATCTATACTACACTAGAACAATTTATGAACTCTTTTACTTCACATCTACGTTCTCAAACGATGGATAGGTTTAGAGACAAGTTTAGAGAGTGTGATCTGCTTCTTATAGATGATATACAGTTTCTAAGTAGAAAAGAACAAACACAAGAAGAGTTCTTTCACACTTTTAACGAACTCTATAACAGTAATAAACAAATTGTAATTACTTCAGACAGACAACCCAATAAAATCGCCGGACTTGTAGATAGACTAAGAAGCCGTTTTGAAATGGGACTTATGGCAGATATCCAACCACCAGGACTGGAAACTAAAATTGCCATCATTCAAAAAAAATGTGAGCTTGACGGTATTAAACTTGATAATGAAATAGTCAATTATATCGCTACACATATGGGTGATAATATACGTGAAATAGAAGGGACTATTATCAAGCTTAATGCACTTTCTTCTATGCTTAACCAGGAAATCACCCTTGATTTTGCACAAAGTGCCATAAAAGATCAACTTAAAGAGAAGAAAGAAAATATTACGATAGATGAAATTGTAAAAATCATTTCTAAAGAGCTCAATATTAAACCTTCTGATATGAAATCTAAAAAACGTACTAAAAATGTGGTAAATGCAAGAAGAATTGCTATTTATTTGGCTAGAAACCTTACACCAAATTCTATGCCTCAAATTGCTGTATATTTTGGAATGAAAGACCACACAGCCATTTCACATGCGATGAAAAAAATCAATGAAATCATAGATAGTGATGAAAATTTTAAAGTTATTTTAGAGGAACTCTCCAACAAAGTAAATACACATACACAAAATGACACACTGTAAACTATAATTTAATCATAGAAAACTTGAATAAAAAAAAGATATAATTTTAGAAGTGAATAAATGTGAATGTTCAAAAAAACTTAGACATTCGCTTAAACAACGGTCACACCAGCAATAAAGTAGTTTTTCACATATTCATGTCGCACTACTACTACGTACTAATTTTATTAAAAATAAGGAGAGTCAATGAAGATAAGAGCACAAAAACAAATTATAGAATCTATACTCATTAATTTACAACCTTTTTTAGAAAAAAAAGATGCAAGTCAAATAACCTCACATATATTGTTTACCACACAAGACAGTAAATGTATTGTTAAAGCTACAGATTCAGAGATAGGTTTAAAAATTGTTACTGATAATATTAATATAGAAGCAGAAGGATCATTTACTGCACATGGTAAAAAACTTCTAGATATTATACGTATACTCAAAGACGATGAAATTACATTGGAACTTTTAGATAATACACTTAT
>CAKZWP010000105.1:0-6643 GCA_937921845.1 uncultured Sulfurovum sp. | reverse complement strand
TTAACGGTAGTTGAACCTATGTCAATACCGAGTGCAAAGTTAGCGATGAGAGGCTTTGTCATACTTTGAATCCTTAGAGGTACTTTTAAATGCCCATATTATCCATAAGATACCCAATATTATATAAGGTATGCTTAACATCTGTCCTGTTGTAAAAGGAAGCTCAGTCGTGTATGCTGCCTGTCTTGTTTTAGTATATTCTAAAAAGAAACGTGCAATAAACAGAGTGACCAAAAATACACCCGGAAGTATCTTGGTGGCAAACGCAGGCGTTACTTTGCGATAGATAGCCACTAAAAGTACTAAAATGATGAGGTAGGACAATGCTTCATAGAGTTGTACAGGGTGTCTGGGTACCATATCAACACGTTGAAAGATGATAGCCCAGGGCTTGTCACTTGGGAGTCCAAGTATCTCAGAGTTGAAAAGGTTACCAAAACGTACGAAAGCTGCAGTAAGTGCACCAGGGATAGCTACACGTGAGAGTAACCACATATAGGGTGTATTATAGCGTTTTGCAAATACATACAGAGCGATGAGAACACCAGCTAATCCACCATGACTGGCAAGTCCGCCTTTCCATACTTTGAGTATCTCTAAAGGATTGGAAAGATAATAGTCAGGTTCATAAAAGAGACAATGTACCAACCGTGATCCAAGTACTGCACCTATCATGACATAAATGAGTAGAGCATCAAGTACGGCAGGATCTTTACCTTCACGTTTGTATATCTTAGTGAGGATTATCAGTCCAAGAAAGAAAGAACCCACAAAAAGTACGCCATACCAACGAAGTTGCAGAGGACCTAATTCTAAGATATTGGGATTGACATTCCAGATAAAGTGTTCCATATAGTGTAAGCCTTTTTATAATTAGGAGTATTATACTCTAAATTCTTTAATAGGGTTTTATGATGTGTTAGAAGGGATATAGAGGGGGAGATAGAGAGAAAGTCTAACTGTTGATCTTCTCTTTTATCTCTTTGGCAATAGCAGAAATTTTAGTAATTTTCTGTGTATCACTTAAACTCTCATCTAAAAGCACTTTTACAAAAGCAGAACCTACGATGACGCCATCTACGCCTTTGGCTTTATCTTTAGCAGTATTTTGATCTACACCGAAACCCACATAGACAGGAGTATCTGTAAACTCTTTGATGTCAGTGATAATAGGCTGTAGGTCTTCACTTTGCCCGGAACCGGTTATACCTGCATAGGCGACAAGGTAGATGAATTTTTTTGCATCAGTGACTATCTCTTCTATACGCGCTTTAGTGTCTGTAGGAGCAATGAAGTCTATAAGGCTCAGTCCTGCAGCTTCTATGGCTGGTTTGTATGGTTTTGCTTCTTCGAAAGGAAGATCAGGGATGATGAAACCGTTCACTCCTGCTTTGTTTGCTTCAGTGATGAATGTATCTAAACCTTTGTGGTAAAAAGGGTTGAAGTATCCCATCCATAATGTATCTATATGGGGCGCTATCTTCGCAGAAGCTTCAAACAGGTGGTCAAGTTTAAAACCGTTTTCCAAAGCTTTCAGGTTTGCTTTCTCGATGACAGGACCATCTGCAACAGGATCAGAAAAAGGCATACCCAGTTCAAGTGTATCTACACCTGCTTCGGCTAAAGCCAAGGCAGCATCAACTGTAAATTCCAATGAAGGGAAACCGGTAGTAATATATGCAACTAAATTTTTCAATGTGGGCTCTTTTATGACAATATGTAATATATTTTTGTTATTATACATTTTTTAGATAAAATGAGACACGTTAAGAATACAAGAAAGGTTTCTTGTATTTAGTGTCGGAACCGAAACGGTCGGAGCGAAGCAAAGCCGTGTAGGAAATACCTAATATGTAGGATGACTATGAGTATTCATACCCCAAAAATAGAAGAAAAAGTAACTTTAACGACCATTGCAAAGATGAAAGGTGTTGAACCTATTACCATGGTGACAGCCTATGATGCACTTTTTGCACAGCTTTTTGATGGTGAAGTAGAGATGATACTTGTCGGTGACAGTTTAAATATGAGTTTTCTAGGAAAAGAAGACACACTTTCTGCAACAATGGATCAGATGATCTACCACACACAAGCGGTGTGTAATGGTGCAACATTACCGATTATCGTATTGGATATGCCTTTTGGTACTTATACGTCACCTGAAGTGGCAGTCAAAAATGCAACAAGAGCATACCAGGAGACCAATGCCCAAGCCGTAAAGATAGAAGGTGGAAAAGAGAGAGCGCATATTGTTGAAGCACTGACACAAAACTCTATCGCAGTCCTTGGACACATAGGGCTCATGCCACAGTTTTTACGCAGTGACGGTGGTTATAAAATAAGAGGAAAAGACCAGACTGACATCGATGCATTGGTTGAAGATGCAAAAGCACTTGAAGCGGCGGGTGCTTTTGCTATCGTGGTTGAAGGGGTGAAAGAAGAAGCGGCTAAAGCTATCACTGAGGCAGTCTCTGTACCGACCATAGGTATAGGTGCAGGAAATGTCACAGATGGACAGGTTCTTGTCTGGAGTGATATGTTCGGATTCTTTGAAGCCTTTAAACCGAAGTTTGTCAAGCAGTATTTTGATGGAGCTAAGCAGGTGCGTGAAGGACTTGAAGCCTATCGTAATGATGTCAAATCTAGAGAATTTCCAAGCTCGGAGTATACGTATTAATGGAACGTATGGTTGAGATAGAACGTTTTGATGATGAAGTCTCTTATGAAGTGACACTTCGTCCCAGTTCATGGGATGAATATATCGGTCAGGAGAAGATCAAAAAAAATCTGAAAGTGTTTATAGAAGCCAGTAGAAAAAGAGAAGAGGCACTGGATCACATTCTCTTTTTTGGACCTCCAGGTTTAGGTAAGACGACCATTGCAAATATTATCTCTTCGGAGATGGGAGCAAATATCAAAACCACTGCGGCACCGATGATAGAAAAAGCAGGAGACTTAGCGGCACTCCTTACCAATATCGAAGAGGGTGACATTTTATTTATCGATGAGATCCATCGTATGTCTCCAGCCATAGAAGAGATACTCTATCCTGCTATGGAGGATTTTCGTTTAGACATCATTATAGGTTCTGGACCTGCTGCACAAACGGTGAAGATAGACCTGCCGCGTTTTACACTGATTGGAGCAACCACAAGAGCAGGAATGCTTTCTAACCCTCTTAGAGAGCGTTTTGGTATGCATTTTCGTATGCAATTCTATACACCTGTTGAGTTAGCCCATATTGTTGCACAAGCTTCTAAGAAACTGGAGAAACCAGCCCAGGAACACGCTGCGACTGAAATTGCACGTAGAAGCAGGGGGACACCGCGTATCGCACTTCGGTTACTTAAACGGGTTAGAGACTTCTCTGAAGTGGCCAATGAAGAGGAAGTGACGTTAAAAAGAGCCCAATATGCTTTAGATGAACTGGGTGTCAATAACTTAGGATTTGATGAACAGGATATACAACTTCTAGAACTGCTTGTCTCGGCAAAAAGCAAACCTATGGGGCTTAGTACCATAGGTGCAGCACTGAGTGAAGATGAAGGTACGATCGAAGATGTTTTAGAGCCTTATCTTATAGCAAATGGCTACATAGAAAGAACTGCACGTGGCCGTATTGCCACACAAAAGAGTTATGAACATTTTAAACTTGGCGGGTTGAAGGACAGACTCTTTGATGACGAATAAAAGTCTTACTATCACGGCACTTTTTGTGCTCTCACTGGTGGGTGCGTATAGTATTTATAAACCATTTTTACTTTCTATTGTGGTGGCGATATTGCTTTCTATGGCCACCTATAACCTGACAAAAAAGTTGATCAAGTATTTTAATTCCAGAAAACTTAGTGCTATCATCACTTCACTGCTTTTAATACTGATACTTTTCGCTCCTATTGTGTATATGGCAACCACAGGAGTAGGGTATATCTCCCAGCTTGATGTGGAAACTATCAATGAAGTTACCTCTGGAATCAAAACGTTTACTGAAAAGATACCGTATGTCAAAGAGTGGAGCCAGATAGGTTTGAGTGATGAAAGGATCGCAGGGTATATTCAAGAGACAACATCGTACATGACAACAGCAGGAAGTGCAGGACTTGGTTTTGTGAAGAATATGATACTCGTACTCGTTTTTTATTTTATCATTAACTTCTATGGAGAGCGTTTCTTCGATCTGATACGTGCACTTATGCCGGTGAGCAGGATGAAAAGCGCCAAGATGATACATGAAGTATCTTCTACGATGGAAGTGGTTTTTTATTCTATTGTCGTGACAGCCATTTTTGAAGGTTTTCTTTTTGGGCTCATGGTAAGTTACTTTGGTTTTAATGGTCTTCTTTTTGGTGTGATCTATGGGTTTGCATCATTGATACCAATTATTGGAGGTGCTGTGGTTTGGGTCCCTGTGGCACTTTATTCTTGGAATACTATGGATACGAATTCGGCTATTTTCATTGCTACGTATTCAATTATTGTGATCTCTATTATTGCCGATACTTTCATTAAACCGGTCATTATCAAAGTGATCAAAGAAGATTTACTGAAAAGTACGATCGAGATCAATGAGATCGTGATATTTTTCTCTATTATCGCAGGGATGAGTACCTACGGTTTTTGGGGGATGATATTGGGTCCGGCGATTACTTCATTTTTAATTGCGATTACTAAAGTATATATAGATTATAATCATAAAGAACAAAGTAAAATGACTACTTAAGTTACATAAGGAAGACATCATTATAAAAATACTCATTATAGAAGATGATCCAGAATTAGCGCTCATCTTAACTAACTACCTTACAAAGTATGATATGGAAGTCATAGGTGCAGAAGACCCTTACATAGGACTTTCACTCTTAACACAGCATGAATTTGATCTGATTATTTTAGATTTGACTTTGCCCGGTATGGATGGTTTGGAAGTGATCCCTAAAATACGTGATATAAGCAATATCCCTATTATTATCTCTTCAGCAAGGGATGATATTACAGATAAAGTTATCGGGATGGAACGTGGGGCAGATGATTATATGCCAAAACCCTATGACCCTAGAGAACTTGTGACACGTATCAAAACGATTTTACGTCGTACACACAGTGTGGATGAAAAAGCACCGGAAGTAGAAGCACTTTTTGTTGCAGATCCTAACGCCAGAGAGATCAGGTTCAAAGGTAAATCACTAGAACTCACTGCTGCAGAGTATGATATCTTAGGTATGCTCTTACAACATAAAAATGGTTCAGTTTCAAGAGAACAGCTTTTATACGAAAGTGAACATATTGATGATGACAGCTCTATTAAAAATATTGATGTGATCATCTCACGCATACGACAGAAGATCGCAAAAATAGATTCTGATAACATCTACATTAAACCTATTCGTGGTGTAGGATACCTTCTAACAGACCGAGTATGAGAAATCTATCTGTAACGACCTTTATACATATTCTTTTCTCCGTAGCAATTTCGATTTTGATTGCTACCTTTTTACTTTTTCTCTCCTGGGATAAAGATCGACATAAGATCGAAGAGTATAAACGTTATCAACTTATCTCCATTACTTTTCTCTCAAAATTACAGCTCAATCCAGGGAAAGAAGCCTTGGATACACTCTATAAAGATTTACGCGTAAAACCAGTATCTAAAAAGAAATCCATAGAGATAAAGAAACAGATAGAAACAGAGGGCGAAACAGTGTTTACCGGAGGTTCTTCTCTAGGACAAGTAAGGGTATTTAGAATAGAAGATGAACATTATATCTATGTACAGCGTATGCAACACAATCTTTTGTTAGAAGATAACAGAGCTGAAAATTATTATTTTGAGATCGCTATAGCCTTAGGTATTTTTCTTATTGGGTTGCTTCTTGTACTCTATTTGGCCGTCTTAAGAAAGCTTTATCCTCTAAAAAAATTACATAAACAGATACAAAGATTTGCCCAAGGTGATATGAAGACACGCATTACCTACCTCTATGATGATGAGATAGGAAAAATTGCAAAAAGTTTTGATGATGCTATTGTGCATATCAATGCCTTGAGTACTTCCAAAAACCTTTTTATGCGTAACTTGATGCATGAGCTAAAAACACCTATTACCAAAGGGCGTATCGTTGTTGAGATGATGGAAGATGAAGCAAGTAAAAAGATACTTGTACGTGCCTTTGAACGGATGAATGAACTTATCTCAGAACTTGCAGAGATAGAGAGGGTGACTACGCAAAGTTTCGAACCTACTTTTGAGTATGTAATGCTTGATGAAGTGATACGAAGAAGTCAAGAACTTTTGATGATGGGTAAAGATAACGTTACCATAGATGTGAAAAATATCGCTTTAGCCACAGATGTCAAACTACTCTCTTTGGCCATTAAAAATCTACTGGATAATGGTATAAAGTATAGCAAAGATAAACATGTTACACTCAAGTCCGTAGGTGATGGTTTGGAAATCAGTTCTAAAGGTGAAAAGCTACAGCATCCACTCTCTTATTATATAGAGCCTTTTTCACAAGAAGAAAAAAGAAGTACAGGGTTTGGATTGGGACTTTATATTGTACATAGTATTTTGGAAAAATTAGGTTGTGCATTAGAGTATAAATATGTAGACGAACACAATATCTTTGTAATAAAGGCAGGGGAT
>CAKZWP010000104.1:0-2873 GCA_937921845.1 uncultured Sulfurovum sp. | reverse complement strand
TAGTATGAGTAACAGTATGGCTATGATGACAAGTCTAGTCTTCATATGCCATTTGCTGAAGGAGATCTATTTCATCCAGTGCAATACCTGTACCTTTTGCAACAGCAAGAAGAGGGTCTTCTGCGACATATACAGGAAGTTTTACGATATCTGACAGATATTTATCTAATCCTCTGATTAGTGCACCACCACCAGTAAGAACAATACCGTTTTCTACGATATCTCCGGCAAGTTCCGGTGGAGTTTGTTCAAGAACATCTTTCAGTGCATCTGCGATCTCTTCTAGAGAGTCTTTCATCGCTGATCTGATATGTTCAGATGTGATCTCTATTGAAGCGAGGCTTCCTTCAACTTGATCTCTACCACGTACAGTAGTAGTCATCTCTTCTTTTAATGGTATAGCTGTTCCTATCTTGATCTTAAGTTCTTCAGCCACACGCTCACCAATGAGAAGGTTAAAATTCTTTTTAATATAGTCGATGATCGCTTGGTCAAGATTGTCACCTGCCACACGAATGGATTTAGAGATAACGAGACCACCAAGTGAAGTTACACCTATTTCAGTTGTACCCCCACCGATATCAACCACAAGGTTACCATTAGGATCTTTCACTGGTATACCAGCACCTATTGCCGCAGCCATAGGTTCTTCTATAAGATAGACATATCTGGCACCTGCATTTTCAGCAGAGTCCTTTACTGCACGTCTTTCAACCTGTGTAAGTCCATAAGGTACACAGATGATAATACGTGGTGAGAAGAAACCTTTTCTTTTGTGTGCTTTTTCAATGAAGTAACGGATCATCATTTCAGTAACTTCAAAATCAGCGATAACACCGTCCTTCATAGGACGAATAGCTTTGATGTTACCTGGAGTTTTACCAACCATATCTTTGGCTTCTTGCCCAACAGCAAGAATACGCTCTCTACCATGTTTGTCATATTGGATAGCAACCACTGAAGGTTCGTTAATGCTGATACCTTGTCCTTTGACTAGTACAAGTGTGTTTGCTGTTCCCAAGTCGATCGCTAAATCGTTAGAAAACATTCCTAATAATCGTTTAAACATTCATATATCCTTTTATCTGCTGCTATGCGGTTTTTTTGTCTTTAATGTACAAGGGTTTTGCACCTGATTCAACTACATCATTTGTAATCACTACTTCATATCCATTCAGTTCAGGTAACTCATACATGATATCCAAAAGGATCTCTTCAAGTATAGTACGTAATCCTCTTGCACCTGTTTTTCTATCTAATGCTTTTTGTGCAATGGATGAAAGAGCATCTTCTTCAAAGCTGAGCTTTACATCATCAATTTCAAAGAGTTTTTGATACTGTTTGAGAAGTGAATTCTTAGGTTCAACCAAGATACGGACCATATCATCTTTACTGATCTCACCCAGTGTAGCAAGCACATGAAGACGGCCAATAAGTTCAGGAATAAGACCATACGTAACAAGGTCATCTGCTTCAACCATATGAAGAAGGTTCTCTTCTTCTTTTTTAGAACGTTTCTCTTGACCAAAACCAAGTGTGTTTGCACCAAGTCTTCTTTTAAGTATATCATTAAGCCCATCAAAAGCTCCACCACAGATAAAGAGAATGTTCGATGTGTCTATTTGTATAAAGTCCTGGTTAGGATGCTTACGTCCACCTTTTGGCGGAATGTTCACGACTGAACCTTCGATGAGTTTAAGTAGAGCCTGTTGTACACCTTCTCCTGAAACGTCACGCGTAATAGAACGGTTCTCACCCATTCTTGCGATCTTGTCTACTTCATCGATAAATACAATTCCCTGTTCTGCACGCTGAGGATCACCATCAGCAGCCATAAGTAGTTTTGTGAGAATATTTTCCACATCTTCACCGACATATCCGGCTTCAGTTAGGTTTGTAGCATCTGCTATAGCGATAGGTACATTTAAAAATCTGGCGATTGTTTGTGCCAAAAGTGTTTTACCTGAACCTGTAGGTCCAACAAGTAATACGTTTGATTTTGCGATCTGTGTATCATCTTCAATATTGTCTTTGAAAATACGTTTATAGTGGTTGTAGACAGCAACTGAAAGTGTTTTTTTCGCTTTATCTTGACCAATGACATAATCATCAAGTAGGGTATTTATCTCTTTGGGTGTATAGAGAGTCTGAGTACCTAAGTCTGCCTGTGCTTCTTCCTGTTCTTCTTCTCCAAAGAGTATTTTGTATGCAGAAATTACACAGTTTGAACAGATATAGGCACTTTCACCAGCGATGAGTGGATTCTCTTCACTCTCTTGGGCTTCACAAAAGCTACATGCTTTTTTTGTCATTATTTATCCTCATTAGTTTTTGTTCGTGTAAACGGAATACCTCTTTTTGAGGTCTTAATAAATTCACAAAGTTGTTTTACTTTTTCAGAGCTTGTGTTCTCTAAAATACTTTGTGCTACTTCTTGCAGTGGATTACCTTCTTCGAACAGTTCTCTATAGGCTGTTTTGAGGGCATTTATCTCTTCTCTTGGCATAGCTCTGCGTAAACCAGTAAGATTGAGTCCTCTCAAGTTTGCACGGTTACCTTCAGCCAGACAGAAAGGAGGAATATCCTGTGATAAGGCACTGGCTCCACCTATCATTGCATAGTCACCTATATGTACGAACTGATGCACAGGTGTAAGACCACCGATAACAACATGGTTACCTAATTCAACGTGACCAGCAAGGGTTGCACCATTTGCCAGGATACAGTTGTCTCCAATGATCACATCATGTCCCAAGTGTACATAACCCATAAGAAGGTTACCATTACCTATCTTGGTAATAGAACCTCCACCTTCAGTTCCCGGGTTGAGAAGGGTAAACTCTCTGATAGTATTGTTATCACCGATGATGAGT
>CAKZWP010000103.1:0-11631 GCA_937921845.1 uncultured Sulfurovum sp. | reverse complement strand
TAAGACTTGTAAGTCCTGCTGACATAGCCACAGGGTTACCAGAAAGTGTTCCAGCCTGATACACTGGACCTTCAGGAGAAAGGAAAGCCATGATCTCTGCAGATGCTCCAAAAGCACCCACAGGCATACCTGCACCGATCACCTTACCAAGTGTCACCATATCTGGTTTTATAGTTGAGATACCTTGGGCACCTCTAAGTGATGCTCTAAACCCACTCATGACTTCATCAAATATGAGCAGCGCACCATGATTTGTACAAAGACATCTCAGTTCTTCCAAGAATGCTTCATCTGCAGGTACCAGACCCATATTACCTGCGATAGGCTCAATGATCACACAAGCGATACCTTCTGGAGACTCTTCAAAACATGCATGTACTGATGCAATGTCATTATATGTAGCTAAGAGTGTATGCTTCGTAAGATCAGCCGGTACACCAGGACTTGATGGACTACCAAAAGTAGCTAAACCTGAACCTGCCTGTACAAGAAGTGAATCAGAGTGACCATGGTAACATCCTGTAAATTTTACAATGTTCTCTCTACCAGTTACCCCGCGAGCCAAACGGATGGCAGACATCACTGCTTCAGTTCCAGAACTCACGAAACGTACTTTGTCAATACTGTCAAAAAGTGTAACGATCTCATTGGCCAATTCAGTCTCCACAGTTGTTGGTGCACCAAAACTTAGACCTCTTTTCACTGCTTCTATCACTGATGTTTCTATCTCTGCATCTGCATGACCAAAAATAAGTGGACCCCAACTTTGTACATAATCGATATATCTGTTACCATCGATATCAAAAAGGTATGCCCCCTCTCCTTTTTCTATGAATGGTGGTGTACCCTCTACTCCTGAAAATGCACGTACCGGTGAATCAACTCCCCCAGGTATCACTTTATATGCTTCTTCAAATGCTGCTATACTTTTGTCATATGCCATGTTATTAATCCTCATTATGTATAATAGCAAGGATTATACACTAACGGCACTTAGGGCTATATGCGAGGAGAGCATCATCAGAACACTGAAAGGATTATTGCTCTCTTTATTGCTGCATTTACTGATTTTACTGCTCTTTACCCAAAACTGGAAAGAGCTTACCATGGCACCGCCCAAAGGAAAAGATAAAAAAATAAGCCTTAATCTACAGCAAATGGTTACGCCTCCCCCACCCAAACCAAAGCCTGTTCCTCCCACTCCAAAACCAAAACCAGTACCTCAACCTATCGTAACACCACCAACACCCAAGCCTATCGTTGAAAAACCGATTGAACCAGAAGTGCAACCCATAAAGAAAAAAGTTTTAGATGAGAGTAAAAAGGTTTTTGCGAAGCAGAGTACAGAAGAAAATAATGTCACCAAAATAGAGCCAAAACCTGTTAAAAAGGTTGTTAAAAAAGAAAAGAAGAAAAAACCTGTTAAAAAGGTACAGAAAAAGACTGTAGTGAAAAAAACAAAACAATACAGACAACCTAAACGTTCAAGTGATCCTCTAGCCAATATGCTTATGGGGTCAGGTACTTCCATGTATCCATCCCAGAAAAGTCGACCATCCTCCTCTGGCAGTTATGGTGCAAGAATGATCAATAAGCTTTATGGTGAAGAGTTTAATACCTACAGTGAACCCCAAAAGAAGTTTATTAAAAACAATCTGGGTACCATTCACACTATTACCCAAAACACGCTTACAAGAAACGGCTATCCAGAAGTTGCTGTACGAACAAGACAACAGGGAACCAACATCGTCTCTTTTTATCTGCATCCTAATGGTGATATCTCAGATCTTAAACTAAAAAGACATATAGGACATCAGGCGTTAGATCAAAATACTTTAGATGTGATACGCACCGCATACAAAGATTACCCGCTGCCAAATAAGAAAACTAAAATCATATTTTATGTAAAGTATAGTATCTACTAATGTAAAATAATTAAAAAGGTGGGTTATATGGGCTTTTTAGACAGTCTTTTCATTAAAGTCCCTTTATGGTCCGTACGAAAAGCCTTTTACATACTTTTTCTTGCATTTTTAGGCTCCCTACTTATAGGGATCACTGTTTTTATACTCTATATGAAGTCTCTTCCTTCTCTTTCTACATGGCATACAACTATACTTCAAAATGAATTTACAGCTAAATCCTCCGTAAAAGATTTTGATGCGTATATTGCTTTAGAGGAGCGGCTCTTTAGTGAGTTGGACAGTGAAATATATGAAAAAGTATTACCCACTGAAAAAAACCGTATCAATCGCTTTACGAAAAATAGTTTGGCTGACCCAAAACGTTGGAATAGAGCATGGAATAGAAGTTTTGAACTAACTGTAAAAAATCCAAAGATGGGTGTACTTCTTTTGCATGGTATGTCTGACTCACCTTACAGTCTTCATGCACAGGCAGAGTACCTACAAAAACGTGGGGTGTGGGTTGTCGCTATGCGTATGCCAGGTCATGGAACTGTTCCTTCAGGTCTCATAGAAGTAAAATGGCAAGATATGGCAGCTGCTGTCAAAATAGGTATGGATCGTTTAATTCAGAAATTAGGAGATAAACCCATCCATATTATGGGCTATTCAACAGGTGCACCATTGGCATTAAACTACACACTATTAGCACTTCAAAACTCAACATTAAGACTCCCTTCGAGTCTCATATTTTATTCTCCCGCTATAGGAGTGAGCAAAGCAGCGCCTCTAGCCATATGGCAAAGTCGTTTAGGACATCTTTTGGGTTTACCTAAACTGGAATGGAACTCTATTATTCCCGAGTTTGATCCTTTTAAGTATGGTTCTTTTGCTGTGAATGCAGCTGACCAGGTCTATCGTGTTTCCAATAAAGTACAAAAACAGTTAGATCTCTACACTTTAAATGCAAAAAATACAAAACCTTTTCCTCCTGTGTTAAGTTTTGCATCTATTGTAGATAGCACCATTACTGTCCCTGATATCGTTGATAATTTCTATAACCGTCTCCCGGAAGGTAACCATACACTCGTTCTTTTTGATATTAACCATGGATTTAGTTCCAACAATCTTGTTAAAAACAATATTGCCAAGTCCATACAAAAGTTACAGGAAACTTCCACAGACATAGATTATAGATTTGACTTAATAAGTGATATGAATTCAACGGATGACAACCTTATACTAATGACGAACAACAAAATAGTTGAGAAACTCAATTTACAATGGCCTGATGGACTCTACTCACTCTCGCACTTGGCAGTACCTATTAGCAATTATGATCCACTCTACGGGGATATAAATGGACCCAAAAGCCCTGGTGTTAAATTAGGTCACTTAGCATTCTACGGAGAAACCTCTATCCTAGAAATATCTGCAGCATCTATGCTCAGACAACGATGGAATCCTTTTCATGACTATACGAAGCAAAGAGTGTTAGAATTTTTGGGGCTCGAAGATATAGTTACACTTTCCTCTGATAGAAGATAATTTCAGTAAGCTTGAAAACCTTATAAACTTATATATTTTATAAGGTTTTTAGAACAAGACATTTTTAGATACACTATAATTATGAAAGCTATAGTTCCAATCAAACATGTGCTTAATGAGCACAGAGACATTATCAGAATTGTTTACCACTATGAGGTAGAGATAAATGACAAAATGCAGTAAGTGTCATCATATTGGGGTGCCCCAGACAAAGACAAAGATAGGGCGAAAAGTTATCATGCTATCCCTGATGGTTGTCGTTTACCCTGTTTCATTTGTGATACTTTTGCTTATTGGGTCAATAGTTAGGATTGATGGCTGCTATGGCATTCCAAATGATGTTTGTCTAGCAGCAACCATGGTGTTATCTGCAGCAATAACACTAATTTATATTATTACAGTGTTATATAAATGCACACGAAAGATTGAGGTTTGCGAGAAGTGTGGCAATCAAACCGAGAAGTGTGTGTGGAAATAACTTGCACTTTAAGATCCCCTCACCACAGTATCAAGCATTGCCATTGCTTCATCCTTAGTAATAGTCTCAGTCTTAGCCTCTATTATTAAATTTAACTTCTTACTCTCCTCTTCGCTGATCGTGTAGATTTGATCACATTCCATCCAACTGTAGTACAATCTTCCATAGGTTTCTCGATCCGGTAAAATAACTCCTTTTTGTATATTATAGAAGTTATTTATCCGTAGTGGTAAAAATGTTTAAAATTGTCATAGCGTGGCAGTATTCTAAATGAGTAATTAAAACCTTATAAAGTTATATATTTTATAAGGTTTTGGGAACAGAACATTTTTGATATACTTTTAATAGAAAAATAACACAATAGTAAACATTATGTTCCGTTAATAAATAGTTGTAAAAATGAGGAAAGTTAGAGGTTTTTAGATGAAGTTTAGTTTAATTCGAACATTTGGATACTTTATAGGAGGCATTTGGACTGCTTGGGGAGGTCGTAAAAGGATTGAAGCCAAACAGCTTAAAAACCTTCGACGCCTTATACAAAAAGCCCGTAAAAAGTCTCCATATTTTAATAAACTTTATGCTCATTTGCCTGATACAAATCTTATTAAGCTAAACGATCTTCCAGTAACGTCCAAGGTTGACCTTATGGGTGACTTTGACAATTGGCTCACTGATCGATCTTTAACTCTTACGCAAGCAAGAGAACATATGGACAGCATGGATAACCTTGGCGTTCCGATTGGTCAATATGCAGTCTTTAGAACTTCTGGAAGTTCAGGGGAACCTGCGGTAGTGGTGCTTCCATCATCTGTGCTTGAGTTTGTCTTTGGCCTTTCCTTGGCCCGGCTTTCTAAGAAGCAATTAAAAATTGAAAAAAATCTTCAAAAGGCAGGTACTAATGTTAGTATCACGGGAGGAAATGGTCATTTTGCTGGTGTTGGTTTGAATAAACTTATGCAAAATTTGACTCCTCGATTTGCAAAGAAGTTAACATTTATTCCTGCAGAACAGCCGATCGAAGAGACAGTAAAACAACTCAATGAGGTTGGAGAAATAGCATCAATACTTACTTATCCAAGCATGTTAACAATTTTGACAAGAGAAAAAGAAGCTGGTCGATTAGTAATAGAGCCTAAACTTTTCAAAGTTGCAGGTGAAACATTTACTGCTGAGCATCGTAGGCGTGTAGAAAGAGCTTTCTCGTCACTTGAGTTTGGTGTTATTGATATTTATGCCTCCACAGAGTGTCTTTTCATATCTTACAAATGTGATTTTGGTCGTCAACATGTGCCCGAAGATTGGGTGATCTTAGAGGCAGTAGATGAAAATAAACAACCTGTGCCAGATGGTGAATTATCCACCACGGCGCTGTTAACAGTACTTTCCAATGATGTTCAGCCTTTTATTCGCTATGATATCGGTGATCGCTTGCGATTTTATCGTGACCCTTGTCCATGTGGTTCGCCATTTAGAAGTTTTCAAATTGAGGGAAGACAAGCAACAGTAGTTCGAGTGGGAAATGTCACTCTGTCACCTTTGGCTTTTGATTTAGAACATGAAAGTGCTCAGCGAGTGCAATTGGTTCAAACTTCAGAATTTGTTTTTGAAGTTCGGGCTGAGCTTTTAAATCATGAGGATCCAGACGAAGTTTTTGAGCAAATAATTCAGTCAATAAGTGAGGTGTTTTCAAAAAATGGACTGGTAGATGTAAAAGTTGGAAAAAGTGATACTCCTCCTCACCTAACTGCAAGTGGTAAGTTTCATGAAGTGATCCCCTTTAAATGACATCGAAAGCCGTTGATCCAAACATAAATCAAGGTCCAAGCCCTCGGCTGTGGTTTGGTTTGATCCTCTTGCATCTCTTCATCCCACTAATTCTCCTAGTCTGCGGAGGAGATTTTAGCTGGTGGCAGGCCTGGGTCTTTTTCGTGCTGTTCTTTCTTGCCGGTGTTGGCGGACGTATATTGGCAGAAAAACAGCATCCGGGAATTTTGGTAGAACGGGTTAACATGAAAAAAGCTAAGAATGCGAAACCATGGGATAAAGTGCTTGCCCCGTTGATGGCAATAAGTCTCTCATTCCCTCTTGTTATCGTCGCAGGATTGGATCACCGCTATGGGTGGACACCTTCATTTTCTACATGGCTTACCATTCTCGGTCTTATTCTCATCGCGATTGGGTACGCATTTTCCGCATGGGCTTTAATAGAGAACCGTTTTTTCTCCAGTACAGTGCATATCCAAACGGATCGGGGACATTCGGTCTGCGATAGTGGCCCTTACCGGATCGTACGGCACCCAGGCTATGCCGGGAACCTTCTGGCACTTGCAGGCATCATAATGGCCTTGAACTCCATGTGGACCCTTATCCCTGCAGTGGCGGCGTTGGTCATAGCAGTGATGAGAACCGCACTGGAAGACAAAACCCTTCATGATGAGCTGCCGGGGTATCGAGATTATGCAAGGCGCGTACGCTATCGCTTATTTCCTGGAATATACTGAGAGTATCTAATCCAGACCTAATGCAAAAAAATATGCTTTCAATAATTGGCTAAATGAAAACCTTATAATCTAACATATTTTATAAGGTTATTCAGAGAGTTTAATTCTTTTCCAGAAACTTGTTACTATAGCTTCAGGACCTTGAACCAAAAGCGGTTCAGCTTTAGGATCTAACCAACGTAACACTTCTTTTATCTCACTCTCAGACATGACTGTACATCCGGCTGTAGGCACACTTTTAATGTGTACAAAGATACATGATCCTGCACTCTTTTTAGATTTTGTACCTTCTGTAATGCCATTATGATCAACAACGATGCCATACTTGTAGTAGTCCTTAGGAAACTTCATACGTTCATGACTTTTATAATCCCTCTCTATTTTAGTACTATCCACTATCTTGTTGTAAAACTTAGAATTGACATCATCCACACAATGGTCTGTCTCTTTGTAGACTACATAAGGGTACTCTATATTAAAAGGTCCGTATCCAAAGGCTTGTTTGAGTCTGAAAATGCCTGCAGGTGCTTTTCCGTCACCTTCTTTTTTCATGATCTCTGCATCTTTGGGTACTTCATGTAGCCCTATCCCCCATCCTAAACCATTTCTCCCCAGTTTAATATCTATCTTATTACCTACTTTTTTCCAACTTGTATCATGCAGTTCATAACGTTGCAGACTGCCTATAGGTGTAGACCAGTTTTTTGTCGTTACGACCAAAAGTTGTTTTGTCTGTGCTTGTAGTGTGATAAGTGTTAGACATAGTGCAAGTACAATCTTCATGTGGTATAATCCTTCTATGGAATATGGAATATTATCAATAGCGATACCGCTACTAACAATCATTTTAGCTATTATAACCAAAGATGTGATCGTTTCACTCTTGAGTGGTATATTTGCTGGTTTCTTGGTTCTGAATGCCTATAATCCTATAGATGCATTCATCGCTCTTTTTGATGGTGTCATTGCGCTTTTTTCAGAAGGTTGGATAGCAAAAATGCTTCTATTTGTCGTCATGGTCGGTTCTATTATCAGGCTACTGACTCTTAGCGGAGCAGTAGACAGTTTTGTCGTATACTTGAGCCAAAAAGCTAAGAAGATCGACTCTCCAACAGGTGCAATGATGCTAGCCTATGTTGTTGGTGTGATCATTTTTATAGAGTCTTCCATCACTGCACTTGTAGCAGGAACTGTAGCCAAACCTCTCTGCGATAAAAACGGTGTCAGCAGAGAAAAACTTGCTTATATTTGTGACTCTACTTCTGCGCCTATCTGTTCACTTATTCCTCTTAATGCATGGGGTGCATTGCTATTAGGTCTGATCATTACAGCCATTGATTCTCAAGTAATCTCAGGAGATGGTATTTCACTACTCATCGCCTCTATCCCTTTTAACTTCTATTCACTTTTCACTTTAGCCATAGTTTTAGGTGTTATATTTTTAAATATCAATATCGGGCCTATGAAGCACTCTGCCCCAGTAAACTACGTTATTCAGCATGATGAAGCAGATATTAAAGCTACACCATACAAAATGATTTTACCTATTTTAGTAATGGTGATCATGGTGCCTGTAGGGCTTTATTTTACAGGTGAAGGTGACATTTTTAAAGGTTCTGGTTCTACTTCCGTATACTATGCAGTGATCGTGACACTATTCTTTATGTACCTCTATTTTGTCCCAACTAAAGCACTCTCTCATAAAAACTACTTTAAAGGATTTTACGAAGGAATTGGTGACATGATACCAGTAGGTATGATCATGCTCTTTGCCCTGCTCATAGGTAAAGTCATCGGTGACCTGGGCACAGCCAAATACCTGGCGCATATGCTAAGCGGGAATATCTCCCCTATGCTTATTCCTCTTCTCATCTTTTTAGTGGCGAGTATCACAGCGTTTTCTACAGGGACAAGCTGGGGAACATTCTCCATTATGATGCCTATAGGTCTGGCACTGGGGGCGACCATGGACCTACATATTCCATTGGTTATAGCCGCTGTCATCTCTGGAGGTATCTTCGGAGACCACTCCTCGCCTATCTCTGACACGACCATCATTTCATCTATGGCAGCAGGATGCGACCATGTTGAACACGTAAGAACTCAGCTGCCTTATGCACTCTTTGGTGGTGTATTGGCATCAGTCGCATTTTTAGTCTCTGGATGGTTAACAGTATGAATCTCTTAAAATTCCTCTTTGGTATCATTATCGCTCAGGTAGCCACTTACCTGTTGATTCTGTTAGCTCCTGCTGAGTTAAATATGACAGGTGTTTTACGTTTGGCTATTCCTCTACTGATTATTGCCCTTGTTGTTGCTTTTTGGTTTAATTCTATTGCTGGACATCACAGTAAAGATGCCATCGGTAAAGTAAAAGATGATTTTGCGAATGAAAAAGAAAAAATTCGTGCTAATGCCCAACGTGCAAAAGAACGTGTTATAAAAGAATCTCATAAGAACATTGCAAAAGAAACCCAAAAAGCCCATGCAAAGGCCAACTTCAAAGTGGGTGCTGCTTTTGCAGCTGCTTTGGGTGTTGGGGCATTGTTTATTTTTGCGCAAATGGTAACAGCCGGTCTCTTGGCCATCACTGCAACCGGTGGTGTGATGGGTGGATATTATTGGCGAGGAAGAAGGTTGGAGAATGAAAGACTAAGAGAGCTTGAAAATCCTAAAGATCGAGACATCATAGAATCAAAACCATCACGTATCAAATTTTTGAAAGAAGACAAGTCATGAGTTATACCAAAGGAAGCATTAGATGAAACTTCTCGTCTCAGCCCTCGAACCCTCATCAAACCTGCATTTAAAAGAGGTTCTCAAGCATACACAAAATGTAGAGCCATTCGGTATCTTCGACAAAAGTATAAAAGAAGGCACGCCTCTTTATGACATCAGTGAAATGGCCATCATGGGTGTGGTGGATGCCATCAAAAAGTTGCGCTGGTTTTTTAAAGTGGCAGACGAAATGGTAGAACTGGCTAAAGATGCAGATAAAGTACTTTTGATGGACTCTTCAGGGTTTAACCTTCCTTTGGCTAAAAAACTAAAAGAGAAGTATCCCGAAAAAGAGATTATCTACTATATCCTTCCTCAAGTATGGGCAAGTCGTCCTAAACGGGTCAAGAAGTTAGAACAATATTGTGACAAACTGTTAGGCATACTTCCTTTTGAGGTAGACTACTATAGTTCTAAAGCACAATATGTCGGACATCCCCTGCTGGACGAGATCAACGTACATAGAAATGATGAAGAGACCAAAGGATGCATTGCCTTTATGCCTGGGTCTCGTAAGAGTGAGATAAGTCGTCTTATGCCCATCTTTCTGGAACTGCGTAGAAAATTCCCGGAGATTCGTCCTTTGCTTGTCATTCCCCCTTCTTTTTCAAGAAACAAGATAGCCAAACTCTACAAAGGCAACCGTGAGTTTGAAATTGTACGTGACACCCATGAAGCGCTTAGACGTGCAGAGTTCGCCTTTATATGTTCAGGCACTGCCACACTCGAAGCAGCACTCATAGGTACACCTTTTACACTGGCCTACATTGCCAAGAAAGTGGACTTTTTCATAGGGACAAAACTTCTCGGTATCAAACAAGTAGGCTTGGCAAACATCATACTCACTAATTACAATAACACGACTTTACATAACGAGATACTCCAGGAAGAAGTCACAGTTGACAACTTGCTTAAAGAGTACTACAATACCGACCGTAAGATCTTCGCACAAAAAGCAGAAGAGTTAAAAACATATCTTTCTCACGGAAGTTCTGAGAATGTTGCAAAAATCATAATGGAGTAATCATGTTAGTACACATCTGCTGTTCTGTCGACAGTCACTACTTTTTGAAAAAACTTCAAACAGAGTATCCGGAAGAAAAGCTTACAGGATTCTTTTATGATCCCAACATTCATCCCTACTCTGAGTACTACTTGCGACTGTTAGATGTAAAGCGCAGCTGTAAGATGCTTGGTATTGATCTCATAGAGGGAGAGTATGATGTAGAGAACTGGCTTGAAGCTGTACGCGGCTTGGAGCATGAACCTGAAAAAGGCTCACGTTGTAGTGTTTGTTTTGATCGACGCTTTGAGGTCTCTGCCAAAAAAGCCAGTGAACTAGGGGAAACAAGCTTTACCTCTACGCTGCTAACAAGTCCTAAGAAATCACTCAAACAACTACAGACAGCTGGTGATGCGCTAGCAGAACGTGAAGGCATAGCTTTTGTGGCTCCTGACTACAGAAAAGCTTCAGGCACACAAGAGCAAAATATTTTAGCCAAAGAAGATGCACTCTACCGTCAAGACTACTGTGGGTGTATGTTTGGTCTCAATATCCAGCGTGATCAGCAGGACAAACTGGCAGATGAACTTTTTGTACCACTCTCAAAACAGATACAACCAGAATCCATAGAGGAACGCATCCAAATGTATGAGAAACGTTGGCAAATGGAAGAAGATAACATCCCTCATAAGATCATCAAACAACGCTTTTTAAACTGGCGTTTGACTATGGGTCTGCTTCGTGTACGTAAAGAAGTAGTTCCTGCACACTTTCTACCCTACTCCACTATTAAAGGCGAGTACACAAGAGGAAAGATTGAGTACAGTATCGGTGAGGTTCACCACATGAACCGAGATGAGGTACGTTTCATCACACTGGGGCACTACAATGATCTGGCAGGTACTGACTATAAAACCGTGACTGAACTCATCTACTCTCCTCCAGCATTCATTGATGAGGTAGAACTACGCGCAAAACTGGGTGTAACACCCTACGATATATCTATCATTATGGTAGTAGAAGAGATACCTACCAACAAGATAGAAATCCTTTGTCAAAGCAAAACCTACAGTGACGTTAAAGAAGTATTGATCACAACATAAACCGCTTTTTACCAACATTTCGATAAAATAAGTGAATTTTCAAATAAGGGTTTTTTTATTATGCTTTTTAACGTTGTAGATATTCAAAACATATTACCACACAGATATCCATTTTTACTTGTAGACAGAATTACTGAACTTACTCCTGGTGAATATATAGAAGGTTTTAAAAACGTTTCTATTTCTGAACCTGTCTTTCAAGGACATTTTCCTGATCATCCTATCTATCCTGGGGTAATGATCATCGAAGGTATGGCTCAGGCTGGTGGTGTATTGGCTTTTAAAAGCATGGACGAAGTGAGCCAGGAAGAGATAG
>CAKZWP010000102.1:0-5605 GCA_937921845.1 uncultured Sulfurovum sp. | reverse complement strand
ACCTTTTCTTACCATGAGAGGACCTTCACCCTTCAAGAACGCAATACCTTTTTGATCACATGCACCTGCAATGAAAATATTTTCATCTGATGTTTCTAAACCTTCATCTTCAAGTACTTTTGTCCAGTGTGCAATAGATTTCGTTTCATCTCTATCTGCAATATCCAAAGGATTTTCTGTTGTTGGCTCTAACTTCAATTTCTCAGATGCGAGATTGATGATCTCTTCATCCGCCTGCACTGGTGTTTTACCAAAGTAACCAAGTACCATACGCCCGTATCCTGGAGCTATTTGCTTCCAAGGACCGAACATTACGTTAGCATATGCCTGTTGCCAGTAGAATTGGCTTACAGGTGTTACCGATGTACCGTAACCACCACGCTCAACTACTTCTTTCATCGCAGCGATCACTTCATCAAACTTGTCAAGGTCACCTGAGTCTCTCATCATCTGAGTATTGGCTGTCAATGCCCCACCAGGCATAGGAGAGAATGGAATAAGTGGTGATACTTGTGTCGCTTCAGGCGGTATCATGTAATCTGAAAGGCACTCTTTAAGTCTCTCTTCATACTTCAGGATCTTATCAAGCTTCAAATCACCAAGATTATAGTCTGTTCCTTTTGTTGCATGAAGCATCGTAAGGATATCTGGTTGACTTGTACCACCACTTACCGGTGATGCAGCCATATCGATACCATTTGCACCTGCATCTAACGCTGCAAGGTATGCTGCTACAGAAACACCTGCAGTTTCATGCGTATGAAGTCTTAGGTGTACACTGTCACCAAGAAGTTTTCTCGCCATCCCGATAGTCTCATATACTTTATGAGGGTTTGCTGTTCCTGATGCATCTTTAAAACAAACGCTGTCAAAAGAGATACCCGAGTCTAAAATGTTTCTAAGTGTTTTTTCATAAAAAGCAACATCATGTGCACCTTTACACCCTGGAGGAAGATCCATCATCGTTACCACAACTTCGTGATCAAGACCATGTTTTTTGATCATTTCTGCAGAAAATGCAAGGTTGTTCACATCATTCAATGCATCAAAGTTACGTACCGTAGTTGTTCCATGCTTTTTAAACATTTTTGCAAAAAGGTCGATCATTTCACGGCTACCTGTATCAAGCATTACTGTATTTATACCACGTGAAAGTACTTGAAGGTTAGCATCTGGACCTACGATCTCTCTAAAACCATCCATCATATCAAATGCATTTTCCTGTAAGTAAAAGAAGAGCGATTGGAATCTTGCTCCCCCACCAAATTCGAAGTGATTAATACCTGCATTCTTCGCTGCTTCTACTGCAGGAAAAAAGTCATCCATAAGTACACGGCCACCAAAGACAGATTGAAATCCATCTCTGAAGGTTGTGTCCATTACATCAATATATTTTTTAGCCATTTACAATACCTCTTTATGATTTTTTACGAAATTCTGATACAGCTGCAGTAATAGCTGCAACATGATGTGCTTCCTGCGTAGCATTACCTGAACTAGAACCTGATGTAGGAGGTACTCCAGGTGTTTTTTCAGGGAAGAATTTATTGACAATTTTAGCTTGTAGCTTCATTACTTGAACAAGAATGACCAGGAATACAAGTACAACTAACATCCCCAGCACCATAAATTTTAAGCCTTCGCTTACTAAATCGATTTCCATGTGATTAACCTCACTTTTATAAGTTTACAAATTCTAAAATAGTTTTGCTTGTTATTAGGTAAAAAAAGAAGAATTATCTTCTCTTTTTTCTCCGATTGCTACTACGTGTAGCTTTTTGTTCTGCTACATACCCTTGCATCATCTCATCTACCGTATTTTGATCAAAACCGATTTGAGTCCCAATATTATTCTGTTCTTGTTCAATAACACGTGAAATAAGCTTTTCCAATAGTACCTCTTTATCCATCTCTCCCATATATGCTAACAACTCTGCTGCATCGTTATGTACATGGATATCTCTGATCTGTTCAGCTAAATATTCACGACCGGAATCATCAAGTCCTCCACCACTTTGAATAGTTGCCAAACGCATATCTGCACCTACTTCTTTTTGGATACGTTGGAGTTCTTTAAACTCTTCGGTTGTCACCAAAGTAATTGCCTGACCACTTTTTCCTGCACGTCCTGTACGACCGATACGGTGTACATAACTTTGAGGATCAAAAGGTATATGGTAATTAAAAACATGTGTTACATCTTTGACATCTAACCCACGCGCCGCGACATCTGTGGCTACCATGATTTTTGTTTCGCCTCTTCTATAGGCTTTAATGACCACTTCTCTGTCCCTCTGTTCCAAGTCACCGTGTAAACCACTGGCATTAAATCCTAATGCTTGCAAATGCTCGGTCAATCTGTCCACTTCTCTTTTCATACGACAGAAAATGATACATTTATTGGTTTTTTCTGTTTCAAGCAGTTTTACAATAGCGTCATCTCTTTGGTTCTCATGGATCATATAATAACGCTGGTCAATGATGTTATTTGTCGTCTCCTCATCTCCTACAACAGAGATATACTCTGGTTGATAGAGAATATTACTTGCCAACTCTTTGATCGGTTCAGGCATCGTTGCAGAGAAGAGTAATGTTTGTCTGTTTTGAGGGATGTACTCAAATATCTCTTTGATCTCTTCAAGGAAACCCATATCAAGCATTTCATCTGCTTCATCCAGTACAACGATCTCTGGGTTAAAAACATCGATCTTTCCTTTTTTATAAAGGTCTTTAAGTCTTCCCGGCGTTGCTACGACGATCTGTACACCTTTGTGGATAAGTGCTATCTGACGGCCATACCCTACACCACCATAGACTGTTAACGTTCGAATACCTGCAAAACGTCCTAAGTGGTAAAGTTCATCAGCTACCTGTGTTGCTAATTCTCTTGTAGGCGTGATGACCAATGCTCTTTCTATCTCGCCTTTGGCAAGTTTGTCCATCATAGGAAGACCGAACGCTGCTGTCTTTCCTGTACCCGTATGGGCTTGACCTACCATATCACTGCCATTAGCAATGATTGGGATAGCCATCTCCTGGATGGGACTTGGCTCTCTAAAGCCTGCTATTTTCACACCTTTTGCCAGATCAGCATGAAAATCAAATTCACTAAATTTCATTATTTACCTTTAAAATATGAGGTACCCCTCATTCATGTCCAAAAAATATTTTTGAACTTAAGAGAAACTCTCGTAAGAGGTTCTATAAATTCAGACTCATTTTCGAGTTAAATTAACATCAGTAAGATCACTCCAAAAATAATTCTATAAATACCAAATGCCACGAACGTAAAACGTTCAATAAATGCAAGAAAAAGTTTGATTGTCAGATAAGCAACGATAAATGCCGCAATGAACCCTGCAACAAAAGCACCCCAGTTGGCATCTGCAAAATCTTGATAGTGTTTCAGTAAGTCATAACCTGTAACGGCTGCCATGACTGGTATCGCAAGTAAAAAAGAAAACTCCATAGATGTTTTTCTATCTAATCCAACAAGTAAGCCACCGATAATAGTTGCACCTGCTCTGCTGGTACCTGGCACCAATGAAAAAATCTGTGCAATACCCACCAAAAGTGCCTGCTTATAGTTTACTTTTTCTACATGTGTAACATGTGCTTTTTTTTCTTCATAGAAATATTCAACTATGAGAAAAATGATCCCGCCGATAATGAACATCCAAGCTACAACATCTACTGTAAAGAGTGTTTTGATCTGATCTTTGAAAATGAAGCCGACTATGGCCAAAGGTAAAAAAGCAATAAAAAGTTTTTGCCATAGGTCTATTTTCTTGAAAGTAATTTTTTCTTTGTAGATAAGCATCACAGCCAGGATCGCAGCAAATTGGATAATAACTTCATAAGCTTTTGTCAATGCATCCTGGGATACACCCAAAAATTCACTGGCGACAATCATATGACCCGTAGATGAAATGGGTAAAAACTCTGTAAAACCTTCGATAATACCGATGATTATCGCTTGAAAAATATCCAATGTGTACCTTTAAACCATGCTAGAAAAATAACTCTCGTCTTTTGCCAATAGTGCCTTTGGTGTACCACTATCAACAACCTTACCATCTTCCAACACATAAATGAACTCTGCACTTTTTATGGTGCTGAGTCTATGTGCAATGGTAATCACCGTCTTTTGGGACAAAAAGTCATGCAGTGCATCAAACAGTCTCACTTCTGTATGTACATCTAAAGCCGAGGTTGATTCATCAAATATCACCACTTTGGGATCAGATAAGATCATCCTTGCTATAGCCACTCTTTGTCGTTGCCCTCCACTGAGCTTGATACCGTCTTTTCCGACAAGCGTATCAAGTCCCAAATCTAAACGTTCTATGACATCTGTAAGCTGCGCGATCTCGAGTGCTTTTTGCACTGCATCCGCACTATATTCTTTGCCTAGTGTTAGATTGAACAACATTGTATCATTAAAGAGTTTAGGATGTTGCAAGATGAGATGAATATTTTCTCTTATTGTAGAAAGTTTCAGCGCTTTGTTTGACACTCCCCCATACACAACCTCTCCCTCATCCAATGGATAGAAACCTACAAGTATGTTAGAAAGTGTAGTTTTTCCAGAACCACTAGCACCGACGATAGCGACCTTTGCACCTTTTTTGATATGCATATTGATATTAGTTAATATACTTTTATCTTTCTGATAAGAGAACGAAAGATCCTTTACCTCTATATCAACGGCATGTTGGGCATCAAAAGGATTGTTCATCTCTTCTCTTTGTGGTTCCTGCTCCATCGCATAGATACTGTTAATACGTGTACAGGCGGCCTTGGCCGTAGAGAGTGCATACTGAAAATTGATGATATCTTGTGTGGGTGTTACCATTACCCACAGGTAAGAAAAAATAGCAAGCATCAAGCCCACAGAGAGATCAGAGTATGCCACAGCTAAGATACTCACTGCCCTAAAGACTTCATATCCGCTCAAAAACACTAGGTAAGAGTACTTCATCGCAGCTTCACTTTTGTACCCATATGCGATAGCGTGGTCTTTTAGTTCTTCAGCTTTGTCTTCACTCTTACCAAAAAAGTACTCTTCTTTATTCGCCGCACGAATCTGATGAAAAAGCTCCAAGGTTTCATTTAATGCAGACTGAAAGACTTCCACTGCTTTGTTCTCATCTTTTTTAAGTCTACCGATGTTGCGTGCAAGTTTGGCAGTAAAAAATACAACGATAGGATTGGTCACCAAGATGAACACGGCAAGCTGCCAATGGATCCAAAACAGTACTACAGCAGAAAAAAGCAACACAAAAGAAGCGATAATAAATTTAGAGATGGTGCTGCTTACAAATCCGTCTATAGTCTCTACATCCGTGACCAGTTTTGAAGTCACTGCTCCTACACGCATTGTCTCGTACTCTTTGAGTGAAACATGTTTCAAATGCTTGAGTAGTGACTCTCTCATCTTATACGTAATATTTTTTGATATGACTGTAAATATTTTACTCTGCATAATGCTTAAAAGCACGCTGGCAACGCGAAGAAAGATGATAAGAACTAAAACAAAGAGCACATACCCTTTTGTGTCAGAAGTGAAAATATTCTCAGATATCCATGCGATGAATCCATGTTC
>CAKZWP010000101.1:0-17240 GCA_937921845.1 uncultured Sulfurovum sp. | reverse complement strand
TTTTGACGAATCTGTACAGTACATGGTTGACAGAGGGATTGCCAAAGAAAATATTTTGCCAATCACCTATATCAACTCTGATGCTTCTGTCAAGGCAAAAGTAGGAAAGATGGGCGGACTGGTATGTACCTCTTCCAATGCATTTAAGATCATTGAAAAAGGCTTAGAGAGTGGGAAGAAGATACTTTTCGTTCCAGACAGATGTTTAGGACAGAATTTTGCTATACAAATGGGCTTGAAGTCCTGTGTTATTGGTGTAGAAGTAGATGGGAAAGAGTGTGATCCTAAAGAAGCAGATATCATTTGTTTTAATGGTTTTTGTTCTGTACACCAACTCTTTACAGTAGATGATGTAGAGTTCTACCGAAACAAGTACCCAGACATTAAAATAGCCGTCCACCCAGAATGCGATCCAAGTGTAGTACGTGTAGCAGACTTTCCAGGATCCACATCACAACTCATTAAGTATGTCAATGACCTTGATCCTGAACAAAAAGTAGCTATAGGAACAGAATACAATCTTGTCAACAGAATGAGAAAAGGTAATACCTATGTACTCTCTTCAACCAAACCAGAGTGCCCAACAATGAATGAAACGACTTTGGAAGATCTCTATAACACACTAAAATCCATAGAAGATAACAAACCAATTAATGAAATTGTGGTGGATCCTGATACGATTAAGTATGCAAATTTAGCGCTAGAGCGCATGTTGGCGATAAAATAATGTTTAAAGAGACATTTCTAAAGGCTTTAGTGGCTGAAGATGTAGGACGTGGAGACTTGTTTTCCCGTATTAGTACAGGTAAATCTATAAGAGCGTATATCATCGCCAAGAGTGATGGAGTATTTGCAGGACAGGAGTATGTAGAGACCTTTGCAAAGATGTATGACTTATCACTGGAGTGGAAAATCTCTGATGGCAGTCGTTTTGTAAAGGGTGAAAAACTTCTTTTTATCTCAGGAGATTCAAAAACCATTCTTTCACTTGAGCGTTCCATTTTGGATATGGCACTTCATGCAAGTTCTATCGCTACTTTGACAGCTGAATATGTAGATGCTATCAAAGATTCGGGTGTGAAATTACTAGATACAAGAAAAACAAGACCTCTGCTTCGTGAGTTTGAAAAATATGCAGTACGCTGTGGTGGAGGGATCAATCACCGCATGGGGCTTGATGACTGTTTAATGCTGAAAGACACACACTTACAGACGATAGATGATTTAGATGCTTTTATGAAAGAAGTAAGACAAAAGATTCCATTTACCTCAAAAGTTGAAATAGAATGCGAAAGTCTAGCTATGGTTAAAAAAGCGATGAAGGCCGGAGCAGATATTGTGATGTGTGATAATATGTCTATAGAAGAGACCAAGGAAGTAGTCGCGTACAGAAATGAGAATTATCCTCACATCTTACTGGAAGCCAGTGGTAATGTAACACTTGAGACGATTGAAGAGATTGCAAGCACTGGAGTAGATGCCATTAGTTCAGGAGCAGTCATCCATCAGGCAAATTGGATAGATTTGTCTATGAAGGTAGAGTAGTAATAGTCTGTTAACACTATTACTATATAATTTAAGACTGTGTGAACTAAATAATGAAAGAACAAAATGATTATTGAGAGTCTCCCCTATGATGAAGTCAAAAATAAGATAGAATCTGCAAACTCTATCACCATACTTTCCCATCTTAACCCCGATGCGGATACTTTGGGTACAGCATTAGGTATCTATGCACTGTTAAGTAAAGATAAAAGTAAAAAAGTTGAAGTAGTGAATGCTTCAATAGACTTACCCCTTCATCTTGATTTTTTACCAAACTTTAAAAAAATCAAACATCATATGGATTATACAGACAGTTTGATACTCTCTTGTGATTGTGGCAGTGTAGATAGACTGGGGTTTGATCTAGAAGGTAGAGATATCATCAACATCGATCACCATGAGAGTAATACACTTTATGGAAGTATCAATGTTGTGATAGCTGAATATGCGTCCGCGTCACAGGTGGCATTTACATTGTTTAAAGAACTTTATACTGTAGAGGCTGATGCAGCGACATGTTTTTATACGGCACTACTCTCTGATACAAGGTACTTTACCACTAATTCAATGAATGAAGAGGTGTTTAACGTAGCAAAAAATTTAGTCAAAGCAGGTGCCATACCTGACGAGATTGCCTATAATTGTACACAGAGACGACCTTTGAGTTCATTGCGTATTTTGGAAAAAGCTTTAGCCTCTTTATCCTTATATCATGAAGCGAAAATAGCTACACTCATGGTGACTAAAAAGGACATAGAAGCGACTGGTGCGACAGTACCGGATATGGAAGGTATTGTGGATTATGCAAGGTCCTTGGCGACAGTAGAGGTAGCACTTTTTGCTATGGAGTTAGAGGATGGTATACGTATCTCTTTACGCAGTAAGAAAGTGGATGTATCCAAAGTGGCTATGGCTTTTGGCGGAGGTGGGCATAAAGTCGCTGCAGGCTTTATACTAAGCCAATGGGGCTTACAAGAAAGTATAGATACAATTTTAAAAAAGATAGAAGAATTAGGAATCATAGATGAGAAATAGAAATGGAAAAAAAGGCAAAGGTAAGATAGTAGTTGTATTTGTATTAATAGTATTGGGTTTACTTGCCGGAGCGGGGTATGTCTATACGGCACCGGAATTTGAAAGAGAAGTACCGACAGTCTATAGTGAACAAAATGTGTTTTGGAATCGTAAAGATCCACTGAAGGTACAACTTTCTGATAATGAAGGACTCAAAAGTTTTGAGCTTGTCTTGAGTGATGGGAAAAACAGCCTTATCGTAGGACAAGGTATATTTGAAGAGAAAACAAAAGAGCAGACGCTTTTAGTGAAGTACCCTAAAAGTAAAACACTAGACCCTAAAGCAACTAAACTCACATTAAAAGTGTTAGTTACTGACAGCAGTATGTGGAACTTTTCTCAGGGGAATAAGAGTGAAAAAGTCATTCATATCAATGTTGATTTTACGAGACCAAATGTCAATGTAGTTGCGAACTCTTACAGTATTACACAAGGTGGAAGTGCCTTGGTTATCTTTCAAGCAGAAGATGAGAATCTTGACATGCTTTATGTAGAAGTAGGGGAAGAGAAGTTTAAAGCCCAACCCTATAAAGAAGAGGGATATTATGCAGCACTTATAGCATGGCCATTTACGAACGAAGAGTTTAAAGCCAAAGTCGTAGCGATAGATGCTGCCAAAAATAAACGTTCTGCCGATATCCCTTTCTATGTCAAAAATCATGCATATAAAGTTTCATGGATCAAGGCTAAAGATAAATTTATAGATGGAAAGATCACTGATCTCGCATCAAGTGACCCTGAATATGCCAATATAGATGATAGACTTGAAAAATTAAAAGCGATCAATGAAACGATGCGTTTGAAAAATGAAGAGTTGATTCATGCCTTAAGTAAGGATGTCTCTTCTGAAGTTTTAGAAAGTTGGAAAGTAAAAAAGTTCTATCCTCTTAAAAATGGACAAAAAGTTGCCAGTTATGGTGATAAAAGACATTACTACTATGAACACAAAGAGAACGAAGTGTCTCATTCGTATCATGTAGGGTATGATTTGGCAAGTACAAAAATGGCAACGATTAAAACATCAAATCCAGGTAAAGTGGTTTATGCAAATGAAAATGGAATCTATGGAAATATGCCTATGATCGATCATGGATTGGGACTTTATTCACTCTATGGCCACTGTTCACAACTGTTGGTAAATGAAGGAGATGAAGTGAATGCCGGTGATGCCATAGCAAAAACAGGTGTTTCTGGTTTGGCATTAGGGGATCATCTGCATTTTGGTATTTTGGTTCAAGGGATAGAGGTTAGACCGGTAGAGTGGTTTGACCAAGAGTGGATCAGAAAGAATGTGGATGATATATTTAAAGCTGCAGATAAGATAATTCAAGGAAAATAGTCCACAAAGTGTCCACAGGGAAAGTGTACACTTTGCAATAATTATAATTTTATACTATAATACGGGCAATAAATAAAGAGAAAGGAGAAAGTAATGCAACAAAGAACACTGAAAAAACCTGTTGAAGTTGTGGGTATTGGTTTGCACAAAGGCGAGCCTATTAAATTAAGACTTGAGCCGCTTGATGTAGATGCCGGTATTATGTTTTATCGTGAAGATCTAGCGATGAGCATACCGCTTTCTCCTGACTCAGTGATAGATACACGTATGGCTACAGTGATAGGAAATGAGAAAGGGTATATCTCTACGATAGAACACTTTCTCTCTTCAGTATATGCCTATGGTATAGACAATATGCGTGTGATCGTGGATGGAAATGAGATGCCGATCATGGATGGTTCATCTATCTCTTTTTGTCTTTTGTTAGAAGAAGCAGGAATTCAAGAGCAGGATGCACCAAAGAAAATTATTAGTGTTAAGCAACCTGTTGAGGTAAGTGAAGGTGATAAATTTGTACGCCTGTTACCTCATGACAGTGCACAATTTGAGTTTCGTATCAAGTTTGACCATCCTGTAATCGGTGATCAGAAAGAGCATTTTGACTTTAGCACTAAAAATTTTGTGGAAGAGATCGCAAGAGCAAGAACATTCGGGTTTGCTAAAGATATACAGTATCTTCAAAGTCAGAACCTGGCACTTGGTGCAACACTTCAAAATGCCATAGGACTTGATGATCATAAAGTACTCAATCCTGAAGGATTACGTTTTGAGAATGAGTTTGCAAGACATAAGATCTTAGATGCCATGGGCGACATGATGGTCTCTGGACACAACATACTGGCTAAGTATGAATCATTTGCAGGAAGTCATGATCTGAATTATAAACTTACGGCTAAATTGCTCTCAGACAGTAAAAATTATGATCTTGTAGCAGTAGACGAGTTACAAAGTAGAGCATTTGCAAAAAGCTTTGCCTAAGAGATACGAACTTCTCATTATATCTATCTCTTCACCTCTTATCTTAGGGGTATATGAAGAGGGTGAGCTGATTGAGACTATATCCAGTGATTTAAAAACTTCCGAAATCCTTTTGCCTTTGATTAGAGAATGTCTAGATAAATATGATATTTCTACGATTATATATACCCGAGGTCCCGGGTCTTATATGGCTATAAAACTCACCTATATTATACTTAAAACGATAGAAATTATGCGAGGTATAAAGTGTGTCGGTTGTAGTGGTTTTGCTTTAAATGGAGGGGAACCTATCAAAGCGATAGGAAATCTTTATTTTATCAAGGAAAAAGAGACTATAATTACAAAAAAATATGAACAACCAGTCAATGTAAATTTTACATTACCTCAGAGTATTCAAGATCTTGTATTAGATGAAGAATCAACACCTGACTACATACTGCCAGCTGTCTAGATTACATGTAACCCGTTACATGAACTAAGAGCTGAAGTAGACATAGCGTCAGCGTAGTTTTTGGAGTTTTCTCTAAAAGCGTTCAAAATAAGGACAACGATGTTTATAAGCGTACCCGCAACCTCTGCAAACCTAGGACCTGGATTTGATACCCTGGGTCTTGCAGTAGATCTAAGAAATGAAATTACTATTACACCATCAAAATTTTTAAGTATCTCCACTCATGGAGAGGGTGCTGATAATCCTAAGATTAAAAAGAATTCATTGTTTTTAAGTATTTTTAATGAAAACTATAAAAGGCTTACAGGCAGGGATGATAATTTTAGATTTGAATTTCATAACCGTATTCCTATCTCAAGAGGACTTGGAAGTTCTTCAGCAGTGATTGTTGCTGCATTGAGTGCTGCTTATACTGCGGCAGGTAAAAAATACAATAAAAGAGAAATACTTAATCAAGCTCTACGTTATGAACATCACCCGGACAACATTACACCTGCAGTAATGGGTGGCTTTAATGTTGCTTGTGTGGAAGGCGACAGGGTCTACAGTAAAAAAAGACGTATGCCTGACTACTTAAGAGCTGTAGTGGTAGTACCTAATCGTACCATATCTACGGCTAAATCTCGTACAATTTTGCCTAAAATGTACAGAAAAGAGGAGACAGTCTATTCACTTTCCCGGTCCTCATACATGACGGCACTTTTTATGAGTGAATCCTGGGATCTTTTACGTATTGCATCCAAAGATAAACTACATCAGGCCAGACGAATGAAAATGATGCCTGAGTTGTTTGATGTACAGAAACTGGCATTGAAACATGGTGCACTTATGAGTACTCTTTCAGGTTCAGGTTCCACATTTTTTAACCTGGCATACGACAAAGATGCAGATAAAATGGCACAAGCATTGCAAGCACGTTTCCCTCAATTCAGAGTTTTTATTCTCTCTTTAGACAATAATGGTGTCATCACCAAAAGTTAAGCTGTACGCTTAATCTCTTTTTAGGTATAATACGCATGAAAAAATCACAGCCGACACGTATGTGCATCGCTTGCCGAAGTAGACATCCTCAAAACACTTTGATTCGATTAAAACAAGAGGGTGATGAGGTAGTAGCATCTGACGGTAAAGGAAGAAGTTTTTACCTCTGTGATGTTTGTGGAACAAATGAGAAAAAAATCAAAGGCTTAGTGAAGCGTTTTAAACAAGATGCAGAACGATTTACTAAGTTGTTGAAAAAGTTGACTTCTGAAGTCAGCTCATGCAAGTAATTGCATTATATTAAAGGAGTTAATCAAGAATGGATAAAGTTAAAATCCAAGAAATAGCAGATGAAGCGGGATTGTCAAACGGAGATTTGCTAGACAAAGCCAAAGAGTTAGGTTTTGATGTAAAAGCAGCCAACAGTACTATCAGCATGGAAGATGCTGGTATCCTCGTAGATTATGCGATTAGCGGAACATTACCAAAAGGGTTTACTAAACCAGGTAGCAAACCAAAAATTACTGTAGTGAAGAAAAAAGCAGAAGTGGTTGAAAAGAAAGTTTCAACTCCAGAAGTTGAAACTACAGCTACAGAAGAGCCGACAGTTGAAACTGTTGCAGAGACTCCTGAAGTGACAAAAGAAGAGACAGTTGAAGAAACAGTTGAAGCAGTGACTCCAGAAGTGGCTGAAGAAATCGTTGAAAAACCTGTAGTCAAAGAGGTGAAAAAACGTAAAGGTATTTCTGTTGTAAGTAAGAAAGCAGAACCTGAAGCACCTGCTGCTGCAGAAGATGCAGATAAACCAAAGCGAAAAACACTTTCACGAGGTGGAATCAAAATCGTTAGAAAAGCGAAGCCGGCGCCTGTAAGAGCAGGAACAAAGATCTCTATGGGTGAGCAATATGTAGCAAAAAAGAAACCTAAGAAAGTAGCAGAAGCTAGAGATACTGGTACGAAGATAGATATTTTTAACCATGACAGTATGAGTGGCGAAATAGATAGTGGTTTTGGTGGTGAAGAAGTAGTACTTTTAGATTTCTCTGATAAAAACATCTATGAAGATATGATGCGTCAAGAACAAAAACGTAAAGAAGAAGCGAAAAAGAGAGAAGCGGCAAGTGGTGGACCTGCTAAAGGTAGACAACCATTCCGTCCTCAACAAAAACGTTCACTTAAGCGTGGCGGTAAACGTAAGAAGTATGAGAAAGTAGAAAATACGGAAGTTGTAACTTCTGTAGAGATCCCTGAGAATGTAAGGGTTTATGAGTTTGCTGAAAAAGTAAACCGTTCTGTAGGTGAAGTTGTCGGTGTACTTTTTGCACTTGGTATGATGGTAACAAAGAATGACTTTTTAAATAAAGATGAAATCGAAATATTGGCCGAAGAGTTTGAAGTTGAAGTCACGACGGTTAACCCGCTTGATGAGCTTGATTATGCAGACGCTTATGATGCAGTAGAAGATGAGAATCTTGAAGAGAGACCACCTGTTATTACGATCATGGGACATGTTGACCACGGTAAGACATCACTTCTTGACAGAATTCGTACTTCAAAAGTAGCAGACAAGGAAGCTGGTGGTATTACACAACACGTAGGTGCCTACCAGGTAGAAAAAAATGGTAAGAAGATCACTTTTGTAGATACTCCGGGTCACGAAGCATTTACAGAAATGCGTTCACGTGGAGCACAGGCAACGGATATTGTTATTATTGTTGTTGCAGCAGATGATGGTGTAATGCCTCAAACCAAAGAAGCAATCGCTCATACGAAAGCAGCGGGTGTACCTCTTATTGTTGCCATTAATAAAATGGACAAAGAGAGTGCAAACCCTGATAATGTGAAGTCTCAACTGGCAGAGATAGATGTTATGGCAGCAGACTGGGGTGGAGAGTATGAATTCGTTCCTGTATCTGCACACTCTGGTATGGGAATAGATGCATTACTTGAGACGATTCTTTTACAAGCAGAAGTGATGGAACTACAAGCTGATCCAAGTAGAAAAGCGAAGGCTGTTGTGGTTGAAAGTTCTCTTGAAAAAGGTTTTGGACCAGTTGCTAATGTGATTATCAAAAATGGTACATTACATGTAGGTGATAATGTGATCGTAGGTAAAACATATGGACGTATTAAAGCCATTAAATTGGATGACGGAAGTAATGTTAAAGAGATCGGACCAAGTACACCTGCAGCTATCGTAGGGCTTAATGAAGTACCTGGAGCCGGTGACGAACTTATCGTGATGGATACAGACAAAGAAGTACGTGAATTAGCTGAGAAAAGAGCTGAATATGACAGAACTAAGCAACTTTCTAAGAGTACGAAAGCATCTCTTGATGATCTTTCTGCACTTATTGCCGAAGGACAGCTTAAGTCACTTCCTGTGATCATCAAAGCAGATGTTCAAGGTTCTCTTGAAGCGATCAAAGGCAGCTTAGAGAAGCTTAGAAATGAAGAAGTAAAAGTCAACATCATTCATGAAGGCGTGGGTGGAGTGACTGAGAGTGATCTTGCACTTGCTGATGCATCTGAGCATGCTGTTGTGCTTGGATTTAATGTACGTCCAACAGGTGCAGTGAAGAAGAAGTCAAAAGAGTTAGGTATAGAGATACGTTCTTACTCTATCATCTATGATCTTCTTGATGATGTGAAAGCACTTCTTGGTGGTATGATGAGTCCTGTCATTTCTGAAGAAGTAACGGGACAAGCAGATGTACGTGAGACATTTGTTGTTGGTAAAGTTGGTACTATTGCGGGATGTAAAGTCTCTGATGGTGTGATAACAAGAAACTCCAAAGCAAGACTTATCCGTGATGGTGTTGTTGTATATGAAAGTACTATCTCTTCACTTAAGCGTTTCAACGAAGATGCTAGAGAAGTGAAGAACGGTTATGAATGTGGTATCATGCTCGAAAACTTTAACGATATTAAAGATGGTGATGTGATCGAAACATTCAAAGATGTTGAAGAACAAGTTACTTTATAGGACGCAATTTGAGCAAAGCCCAAATTACTACGTTGACACTGAGTTCTTTTCAGCAGAGTGCTCATGCAATTAGTCGCATTTTAGGAAAGGTTCTAATATGACGCAAGAAGAAATTAAACGACATAGAGTCGAGTCTGTACTCAAAGAGATTATTCCTGAAGCACTAGGTAGCTTGGATGATGAGCGTATCAATGGGCTTACCGTAACTGATGTCATTTGTTCAAAAGGTAGATCTGATGCAAAGGTTTATCTTGATACTTCATTTCTTAACGAGAAAGAACAGAATGAAGCGTTAAAGCAGTTACGAGCCGTAGCTGGGTATATACAAAATCACTGTAAGCAAAGTGAAGGGTGGTTCAAGGCCCCTCGTTTTACTTTTGAATTTGACCATCAGTTGGAAAAAGTAACTCGAATAGAAGACCTTTTTAAACAAATTGGTACTAGACACGCTAAAGATGATGAGGAGTCCGAAGATGAATCTTGAAACACAAATCGCTAAAATTATAGAAGCCAATGGTGCGGCTTTGTATGATATTGAGATAGTGACTGAATTTGAAGAGACTATTTTTCGTGTCTTAGTTACAAAAGTAGGTGGGGTAAGTCTTGATCTATGTGCGACTATTTCTCATGAACTATCACCTTTTTTGGATGTTCACCCTCCTATGACTCAAAGATACCGTTTGGAGATCAGTTCTCCGGGTATAGAGAGAAAACTCACAAAACCTGTGCACTTTAAAAATGCCATTGGTGAAAAAGTGAAGCTCAAGATAACTGGTGGTGACAAACTTAAAGGCGTACTGAAAAGTGCAGACAACGATGGTATTGTTGTTGAAACAAAGCAGGGCGATGAGAGCTTTGAATATGGGGCACTAGGTACAGCAAAAACCTATTTTGACTGGAACTAAATTTAGCTTTTAAATAAAGGAGAAGTTGCTATGAGAGATGAATTTTATATGCAACTTGCTCTAGATAAAGCTTGGGAATACCAGGGTTTAACATACCCAAATCCTGCTGTAGGTGCAGTAGTCACCTTGGATGGTAACATTTTAGCCATTGCAGCGCATCAAAAAGCAGGTACTTCACATGCTGAAGTGTTGGCTTTACTCTCAGCCTACGAAACACTTTCAAATTTACAGTTAGATTTTGATCCCAATGATGCCCAAAAAGCACACACCTTTCTTTTATCACTTCCCAAAGATTTTTTTAATGACTGTAGTATTTATGTGACATTGGAACCCTGTTCACATGAAGGAAAAACACCTTCTTGTGCTTCTTTATTGCAGTCACTGGCATTGAGTAGAGTAGTGATAGGCATAGAGGACCCTATAGAGGGGCATGATGGCGGTATGAAGAAGTTGGAAAATGCAAGGGTAGGTATACTGGAAGAGGAGTGTCGAGCCCTTATAGAACCTTTTATGATCTGGCAAAAAAGAGCCTTTGTTCTCTTTAAACTTGCACAGACAGTAAACGGCCGTATAGGTGGAGGTTATCTGAGTTCCAAAGCTTCTTTAACCCATGTACATCAGCTAAGAGAAGTGTGTGATACTTTGTTCATAGGCGGTAATACAGTAAGAGAAGACAGACCCACTTTGGACTGTAGATTTATAAAAGCGAAGGCACCTACTGTCAAGATCTATGCCAAAGTAGATAATTTTGATAGAGATATTCCACTTTTTGGGATCGAAAACAGGGACGTTGAAATCATCAATACTTTGGATTTTTTAGATAGACCTTCTTTTGTACTAGTAGAGGGTGGAGAGGGAATGCTGGAGGCACTCAAAGAGAAGATAGATTGGATGCTTATTTACCAAACACCTAAGCTTTCTACGAATAATTTAACCTATAATACAACTATGAATTTACATTTTCTACATCAAAATAAAAAAGATATAGATTTGATGATATGGAGCAGACAGATTGGGCATTGAAAAATTAACAGATAAACAAGAAAAACAAGAAAAAATCGTCACGATGTTTGATGATATTGCATCAACCTATGATCTTGCAAATAGGGTATTAAGCTTTGGTATAGATATCCAGTGGCGTAAAAAAGGGTGTGATAAAGCATTTGAGATACTGGGTAAAAAAGAGTTAACACAGGTCACAGATGTAGCTACAGGGACTGGTGATCTGTTGATTTACTGGAAAGAACAAGCCAAGAAGAACGGTGTAAATATTGAAAAATATGTAGGAATTGACCCTTCTGTAGGTATGCTAGAGGTAGCAAGAGGAAAAATAGATTTTGCAGAGTTTATTGAAGGTAAAGCCCAGGAGCTACCTATAGCAGATGAGAGTACGGATGTCATTTCTATCTCTTATGGTATTCGTAATGTGGTAGATAGGGTAGAAGCACTACAGGAGTTTAACCGTGTATTAAAGCCAAATGGTATTGTCGTTATCTTGGAATTTACAAAACAAGATAGAAGCGGTGTTGTAGATAAGATAGTTGATTTTGGCATGAAAAGCGTACTTCCCCGTGTAGGTGGACTTATCTCTAAAAATTATGAAGCATATAAATATCTTCCAGAATCTATAGAAGAATTTTTGACTACAGAGATGTTAGCCAAAGAGTTAGAAGAAGCAGGATTTGAGATGAAGTATACTAAATCATTTTCTATGGGTATCTCTACCCTTCTTGTAGCACAAAAAATCTAACTAAAAGACAAATTATAAAAGGAGTTTCATGAGTCAGTCAATGATGAGTGTCTCCTCACTCAATACAAAAATTAAATCACTCCTCGAAGCCACATTTATGCATATCCTTGTTGAAGGTGAAGTGGCTTCTGTTACTTACCATACTTCAGGACATATATATTTTTCCGTCAAAGATAAAGAGAGCAGTATCAAATGTGTCATGTGGCGTTCCACAGCTGCGAAATTGAAATTTCGTATAGAAAAAGGGATGCATATCGTGATAGAAGGATCCGTAGGGGTATATACACCTAGAGGTGAATATCAATTCTATGCTGTACATGTTGAACCTTATGGCAAGGGTGCTTTGGCACTGGCCTATGAACAGCTTAAAGAGCGTCTTAAGGCTAAAGGTTACTTCGATGCACAAAGAAAAAAATCCATCCCTAAACATATCAAAAAAATAGCACTGGTAACCGCAAAAGAGAGTGCAGCTTTACATGATATGCTAAAAATTATCGAGCAACGCTGGCCTTTACTTGAAGTAGTGATTGTCGATACATTGGTACAGGGAGATAAGGCAGCTAACAACATAGCCCATGCTTTACACTATGCTGATAGTTTAGAGGTGGATGTGGTAGTTGTAGGACGCGGTGGTGGAAGTACTGAAGACTTATGGAGTTTTAACGAAGAAGTGGTTGCAGATGCCATTTTTTCTATGCAAACACCCGTAGTCAGTGCAGTAGGACATGAAGTCGATGTGATGATTAGCGATTTTGTTGCAGACTTACGTGCGCCAACACCCAGTGCTGCTATGGAGATGATACTTCCTGATACGAGAGAGATACTCTATACTTTAGGTGAGATAAGCGAACGCTTTACCTATACGATGAATCAAAAGTTACATCACCTTGTACGTGAGTTAAAACATACAGAAGAGATATTATTACGCAGTTCACCTAGCAGACAATTGAAAGAAACACAAATGGAGTTTGTCCGTTTAGAAGATGAATTTAAGAGGGTAATAACATATAAATTAGAGCGTTTCTCTTCTACATTGCCTGAAATGTACAAAAATTATATGCAAAATATGGTCTTTATATTGGAACAAAAAAGCCAATATTTAGAGTATATAGATAAAAAGTTGAGGATGAATGATCCTAAACTCCAATGCCGTAAAGGATGGGCACAAACGTCTATAGATGGAAAGACTATAGAGCTTAGTGCACTTGAAGTGAATCAAAAATTTATCATCGAAGATGCTTCAACACAAATAGAAGCTTTATGTTTAAGTAAAACATGAGTTTGAATGTTGGTATAATATAATCTAATTTAATACCTATAAGGTTGCTGGATGAATACTACATTGGAAAGCTTTAAACATATTATGAATGAAATGACACAAGAAGGATATGCATTAATCATGCTATCTATCTTAGTCATTTTATTTTTACTCTATATTTATTCGCTTGCGCATGAAAAAAAGAAATTGAGAAAAACTCTTGAGGATAACCTAAAGGTTTTTGAGAAAGCATTTGAGATCTCTGAAGATGCAGTCTTGATACTCACTGATAAAAATAAAGTGATGTATGCCAACAATACAGTGGTCAGACTGCTGCAATTAAATGATGATTTTTTATTGAAAACATTTGAAAGTATCGTGCAAATAAAAGTAAAAAAGGATTGGATAGCCTTAGATAAGTTTATTGAAGATCATCGTGTTGGCCCTAAGGAAAAGGTCTGCTCGTATCCCCAATCAATCTTGAAAATTTCAGAGGGTGATGAAATACCTATTAATTTATATTTGGATACTATAGTTATGAGAATGCCTAATGAGGTGTTGTGTGATGTTATATACATACAAGATATGACGAAAGAAAAAGAGCGTTCCGGTACACATTTTAGGCATCAACTTACAAATTTACCAAATCAACTGCAAGCATATCATGATCTACCAGCATTTTTCTCTAAAACCCATTTAGAAAAAAATAAATTGGCATTAATGCTACTGAGTTTAGATAATTTTTCCATGTTGCGATCGATTATAGGATATGAACAAGCAAATGCTGTACTAAAAAAGTTTGCTACCTATTTGGAGAGTTTAGGGATAAGTTTAAATGTATCCGTTTATCATACCTTTGATAACCATTTTTTACTTACTGTCACGAATTTGCATTCCATAGAAGAGTCAAGAACATTTGTAGAAGATATTCAGAAGAAATTAGCATCATTTTATAAGATGGAAGATGTGAATCTACATTTAACAGTGTCAGCAGGTATAGCTATATATCCAGATAGTGGAGGCATAAGAAAATTACTTGATTATGCCTATAAAGCATTGGCTGAGGCAGAAAAAGAGGGTGATGGTAAGATAAATATATTTATACCTGAAAAATTTGCTGCCGATTACGATGAATTGAGATTGAACAGTGATATGCCTGTGGCATTAAGCAAAGGTGAATTTGAAGTATATTATCAACCTATTGTCAAAGTAGAAAACCAAGAAGTTGTAGCTGCTGAGGCACTTATTCGTTGGAAACATCCTCAATATGGTTTGATCCCTCCAGATGTTTTTATCTCTTTAATGGAAAAAACAGGTTTTATTATTAAGTTGGGTCAATATGTACTTGAAGAAGTACTTAAACAGCAAAAGCGTTGGGAATTGTTTAAATTTAAGCAGGTTGAGATTTCTATTAACGTATCCATGGTGGAAATCAATACGGGTGAATTTGTACAACATGTAGAAAGAAAACTTGCTGAGCATCAGATTCATCCCGAATATATCAAGTTTGAAATTACAGAGGGTATTGCCATGAGTAATGAAGCTGAGACTGAAAAATACTTTCTTGCACTAAAAAAATTGGGTGTAGGTATTTCATTGGATGATTTTGGTACAGGGTATACTTCTTTTGGATACTTGAAAAAATTTCCTGCAGATAATGTAAAAATTGACAAGAGTTTAGTTGATTATATATTAACAAATGAAGAAGATCAAAGAATTGTCAAAGCAATCATAGAATTGGCACACACTTTAGGAATGAAAATAGTGGTCGAAGGTATAGAAAATAAGAAAATGGTTGAGTTGATAGCTTCTTATGGGTGTGACTATATGCAAGGGTACTATTTCTCAAAACCCTTACCTATCTTTGAGTTTCAAAAACTGATTAGATAATGGGTAGTTGAAGACCAGAACGTTATAAATAACGATCTGGCATTGTAATTTGGTTTACTTTAAATCAAGATTACATCATACCCGGCATACCACCCATACCACTCATATCAGGCATAGCTGCTTGTGATGAAGGAGGTTCAGGTATATCTGAAACAGTCGCTTCAGTTGTCAGAAGTAAAGAAGCAACAGAAGTTGCATTTTGAAGTGCTACACGTTCTACTTTAAGCGGATCGATGATACCTGCTTCTAACATATCCACATACTCTCCAGTTGCCGCGTTAAACCCTAGGTTTTTTTCAGTAGCATGAGCGATCTTATCTGCTACAACACCTGCATCAAATCCAGCATTCTGTGCAATTTGTTTCATCGGGGCAAATACCGCTCTTAGGATGATCTGTGCACCTACCTCTTCGTCTCCTGCAAGGTTAAGTGAAGTGGCTTGACTTGCCTTGATAAGCGCAGCCCCTCCACCGATAACGATACCTTCATCCACAGCAGCTTTAGTCGCAGAAAGTGCATCATCTACTCTGTCTTTTTTCTCTTTCATTTCAGTCTCTGTGGCAGCACCTACTTTGATAACCGCAACACCACCTGCAAGTTTTGCAAGTCTCTCTTGAAGTTTTTCTTTGTCATATTCGCTTGTTGTCGTTGCAACTTGAGTTTTTATCTCATTAACACGTGCAACAACTGCATTTGCATCACCTTTACCATCAACGATGACAGTATTGTCTTTGTCTATGACCACTCTTGCGGCTTGGCCAAGGTCTGTAAGTGTTGCTTTTTCAAGAGTAAGTCCAAGTTCTTCAGTGATGAGAGTTGCTCCAGTGAGTATAGCAATATCTTTAAGCATCTCTTTCTTTCTATCACCAAAACCTGGTGCTTTAACAGCAGTAATATTGAGTACACCTTTTAGTTTATTAAGAACGAGTGTTGAGAGTGCTTCACCTTCAATATCATCAGCAATGATAAGAAGTGGTCTAGCACTTTGTTGTACCTGTTCTAACATAGGTACTAAATCTTTAAGTGAAGTAACTTTACCATCTGTTAAAAGAATAATAGGTGCTTCAAGTTCACAGGTCATTTTTTCTGTATTCGTTACAAAATATGGAGAGATATATCCTCTGTCAAACTGCATACCTTCTACTACTTCAAGGTCATCATTGATACCTTTGGCTTCTTCTACTGTAATGACACCGTCTTTTCCTACTTTATCCATCGCTTCAGCGATTAAGTTACCGATAGTTTCATCTGAGTTTGCAGAGATAGTTGCAACTTGTGCGATCTCTTTTTTATCTTTTACTTCTTTAGACATCTTTTGAAGTTCTTCGATGATGGCTGCAGATGCTTTATCCATCCCTCTTTTAACTTCGATAGGATTTGCCCCGGCAGTGATGTTTCTAAGCCCTTCTTTGAAAATAGAATGAGCCAGTACTGTAGCAGTAGTAGTACCGTCACCAGCTTCATCAGCTGTGTTACTGGCTACTTCTTTTACCAGTTGTGCTCCCATGTTTTCCAGACTATCTTTGAGCTCTATCTCTCTGGCAACACTCACACCGTCTTTTGTAATATGCGGCGCACCATAACTTTTTTGTATAAGTACATTACGACCTCTTGGCCCCATTGTTACCTTCACCGCGTCAGCTAATTTACTAACACCTTCATATAGTCCGCTTCTAGCTTTGTCCGAATAAAATATTTCTTTTGCCATCGTTTGTTCCTTAATATATAATAATTATTTGATAAGTCCCAAGACTTCTTTACTAAGTAAAATAAGATATTCTTTACCTTCTATAGTAATTTCCATACCTGAAAAGTTCGCAAATACTACCGTGTCGCCTACATCGATACCGTCTTCTTTTGCGACCGGTCCAACTGCAATTACTTTACCTTCTAAAGGCTTCTCTTTTGCCGTATCTGGGATGTAAAGTCCAGATACTGTTGTGTTTGGTTGTTCTTCACGTTCTACGAGAACTCTATCTTTAAGTGGTTTAAATGCCATAATAAATTTCTCCTTTTCTTAATAGTTTTTTGTGCATGCATTGTAATAGTTTTTTGTTAAAAAGTCAAGATGGTTATTTGAAAT